>JAFXDO010000026.1 GCA_017563195.1 Clostridia bacterium
GATGCACCTTCGGTGCAGTTGAATGAACGAGGCAATCATATCATAACGAGTGCAAAGCACTCTCATAACTCTAAACTCATAACTAAAGCGGGCACTATCGAGTGGGAGTGATTTTGCAAAGCAAAATCAACTATGATTGCCCGTTGGGCAAGTTATGAGTTATGGTTGGCTTCGCCAAGTTATGACGCACCTTCGGTGCAGTTGAATGAACGAGGCAATCATATCATAACGAGTGCAAAGCACTCTCATAACTCTAAACTCATAACTAAAAAGGAGAAAAACTATGGCAGACAGTATTTTGAGAGATAAATCAAAAGCGTTTGCCAAAGATATTGTTTTTCTTTGCAGGCAGTTAAGAGAAAGCAGAGTAGAAGGCGTTTTGATCAATCAGTTGCTTAAAAGTGGCACGTCGGTTGGTGCAAACGTTCACGAAGCGCAGTATGCACAAGGAACAAAGGATTTTATTTCAAAATTTGAAATAGCATTAAAAGAATGTAACGAGAGCGAATATTGGCTTGAGCTTCTTTATGAAACTGACTCAATTAGTGAAAATGAGTTTAATAAAATGCAAAGTGCGTGTATTGAGCTTCGCAGAATGTTAGTTTCGACTGTTACAACTATAAAATCAAAACAATAACCCGGCTAACAAGTGCCCGAAAACCCTTGGAAATACAGGGCTTTCGGGCATTTCTGCATTTTAGAAAAATACCGCTGCAACACCTTTGCAACACGCAATATAAAAAGCGTGAAAAGGAATGGTTGCAAGTGGCTTTTAAGCAAATAGGAGGTAACGTATGGGAACTTGGAATACCGGTATCACAGGAAATGATACTGCAAAAGATTTATATATTGAATATACCGCCGCCTTCTATAAGTTTGATGTAGAAGAAGCGTTGAAACGGATATTGATGTTCCTGTATTAAACAAGAAACTACTTCATATTTGCGATAAACTTGGGTTGGTAAAAACAAAACAAACAGAGCACACGGTTCGAATGGTGAAGCCGTAACTCTTAAGCCACTCGACACTAATCCGCAGGTGATTTTGCAACATTTAAAGAACAAAATTCTTGATTCTTTTTCTTGCCCCAAAAATGCTTGCATTTTCGGGGACCCCATACACTATATAAAAAATTGCCTTTTGCATATGAGTGCAGAAGGCTTTTTTATTTATCATAAACCACGATATAATTTACAACTAACCGAAGCACGGCGGCAGAGAATTTAACATCTCTCTGCCACCGCTTTTTTTGATATTTATGCAAAATCTCTTGACATCTGCCTTGTTTTACATTAAAATATCAATTGATATATAACATCAACTATATTATGGAGGTGCATTATGCCGCCTAAAGTTAAAGTATCAAAAGAAGATATTATAAATGCTGCCGTTGATATTGTGCGCAACAACGGAGCACAAGCAATCAATGCAAGAACAATAGCTTCTGTATTGAATTGCTCAACACAGCCGGTTTTCTCAAACTTTGCTACGATGGATGAGCTCCGTCTTGCCGTTGTAGAAAAAGCAGATACGTTGTGTCAAGAGTATATGCAGCGAGAAGTTGAAAGTGGGGAGTTTCCTGCTTATAAGGCAAACGGTATGGCTTACATACGATTTGCTAAAGAAGAAAAAGAATTGTTCAAACTTTTATATATGCGTGACCGTTCAAGCGAAATAATTCCCGAAGCAACGGAACAAACCGACAAAATGGAGTCAATTGTCCATAAAAATACGGGACTTAGTGGCATGGATGCAAAATTGTTCCACCTCGAAATGTGGGCGTACGTTCACGGAATTGCAACTATGTTTGCCACAGGCTTTGTTGATCTTGATTGGGAACTTGTCAGCAAAATGCTCACGGATTCCTATCAAGGACTTCGAAAACAATACGGGATGGAGTGATAAATAATGGACGCTATTAGAATTGAAGGTTTAACAAAAAAATATAAAGACATTGTTGCGGTAGACAATCTTAATCTTTCGGTTCACAAAGGCGAACTGTTCTCATTACTGGGTGTAAACGGTGCAGGCAAGACTACCACTATTAAAATGCTGTCGTGCCTTACACAACCAACAAGCGGAGATGCTTTTCTTAACGGAAAAAGTATTAGCAAAGATACTGCCGCTGTGAAATCGCTTATAGCCGTTTCTCCGCAGGAAACTGCGATTGCACCCGGACTTTCGGTTCAGGAGAACCTTGAGCTGATGTGTGGTGTTCACGGCTTTACAAAGGAAAAGCAAAATGCGAAAATTTCAGAGCTTACCGAACTGCTCGGTCTTGAATCTGTCAGTAAGAAAAAGGCAGGTAAACTGTCCGGTGGCTGGCAAAGACGGCTAAGCATTGCTATGGCGCTTATCAGCGAACCGGAGATATTGTTTCTTGACGAACCTACGCTTGGTCTTGACGTGCTTGCCCGAAGCGATCTGTGGGATTTGATTCGCTCTCTTAAAGGGGAAGTAACCATTGTTCTTACAACACATTATATGGAAGAAGCAGAAGCCTTGTCTGACCGTATCGCTATTATGAAAGACGGCAAACTGCTTATCTGTGATACTGCTGAAAAGATAAAAGAAGCCGCCGGTACGGATAATTTTGAGCAAGCCTTTGTACGCATTGTTAGGGGGGTGGCAAAATGAAAATGCTAACATTTGCAAACAGAAATACAAAAGAAATATTACGAGATCCGCTGACTCTTTTCTTTGGACTCGGATTTCCTCTCGTCTTAATTTTATTGTTGAGTGCTATACAAGCAAATATCCCCGTAGAACTGTTTGAAATACAGCATTTAACTCCGGGAATAACGGTTTTTGGGTTGGCGTTTATGACTCTGTTTTCGGCTACAATTATCGCAAAGGACAGAGGGAGCTCCTTGCTTCAGCGTTTGTATACAACTCCTCTGACTCCAATGGATTTTATTCTGGGCTACACTTTGCCTATTATTCCGATTTCTGTCGCTCAATGCATTATCTGCTATATTGCTGCAATCCTTCTCGGACTAAATATTACGGTGAATATTTTATATGCTGTTGTATTCATTATTCCCGTATCCATCCTCTACATTGCTTTAGGACTCCTTTGCGGAAGTGTGTTTACCGATAAGCAGGTAGGCGGCATTTGCGGTGCTTTGCTTACCAACCTTTCGGCGTGGCTGTCCGGTGTATGGTTTGACCTTAACCTCGTGGGAGGTGTTTTTAAGAAAATTTCTTATGCGCTTCCGTTTGTTCACGCTGTGGATATGGAACGTGCGGCACTCGCAGGTGATTTCGCAGGGGTTTTTCCACATCTTTGGTGGGTGCTGGGATACGCTGTCGTTCTGCTCGTATTAGCGGTGTTGATGTTCCTGCGACAGATGAAAAAACAGTAAATCGGTATTTTTGAAAAAATTCCCTTAAACGATCTAAAGCGGATGCGCCGTTTAACCTGCCCGAAATGCGGTCGAAAGGGACTCTGCGTTGAGGTATATGCCCAAAAGGACGGTGCAAGCAATGGCTAATGCACGGTATTGCCTACGCTATGATAGGACACGCATTGTTTCATATTATAAGCAAACTTATTTGGTTTATCTTTATATAAAGCGAAGGCGTCACAGAAATGTGGCGCCTTTATGGTTGACAAACGCGGACTATTGTGATAGTATAGACTATAGTAATAGTACAAGAGGAGAACGACATGAAGGATAAATTGTTTGACAGCGAAGCCAAGGTTATGGATATCATATGGGAAAACGGCAGGATCTCGGCGAAAAGCATAAGCCTTATTGCCGCCGAAAGGATCGGCTGGAACAAGAATACGACCTATACCGTGATAAAGAAGCTTGAGGCGAAGGGGTTTATACGCCGTGAGGAGCCCGGGTTTATCTGTGTTCCGCTCGTATCGCGCAACGAAATACAGAAGGCGGAGGCGGAATCCTTGGTAAGTAAGGTGTTCGGCGGCTCACGCAGAGCGCTGTTTTCGGCGTTGCTCGAGGACGAGCCCCTGACCGAGGACGAGATAAGCGAGCTCAGGGCACTGATCGACAAAGGGTGACGGTATGATGCACGAGGTGTTTTATTGGCTGTTCAATATGAGCATAACCGCGACAGTTGCGGGCTTGCTCGTGCTGCTCGTACGGTCGGCAAGGCGTATCCCGCGGAGGCTTGCGACGATTCTTTGGCTTATTCCCCTTGCGCGGCTTGTGCTTCCGTTCGGGCTCGGCAGTAAATACAGTCTGATGTCGTTGCTGACCGAAATAAGCACGCGGACGGTGGTGGTATATCCGCCGAAGATCAACGATATAACTCTTTCCTATATGAACAGTGTTGCGCTTGCGGACGACTATTTTCCCATAACCTACAAATACAACGTTCTTGAAGACGTGTTCGGCATCGCCGCGGCGGTATGGGCGACGGTCGCGACTGCGATCCTGCTGACGCTTGCGGTTCTGTACGTTACGACGCTTCGCGAGACGGGTGACGCTATGCACTTCGAGGAAAATATCTATTTTTCGGATAAGATAGTCTCGCCCGCGGTATACGGAATATTCAAGCCGAGGATCCTGCTGCCCGCGTCGTATAAGAGCAGGGACGTCGAGCTGATAGTACTTCACGAAAGAGAGCATATACGCCATCTTGACAACCTGTGGCGGCTGCTCGCGTTTGCCGTGACCGCTATACATTGGTTCAACCCGTTTTGCTGGCTGTTCTTGAAGCATTTCCTGTCCGACCTCGAGCTTTCGTGTGACGAGCGGGTGCTTAAAAGGATAGGACACGACCGTGCGAGGGAATACGCAGGCGTTTTGCTCGAGAGCAAGCAGGGCGTGACGCTGTTTGCTTCCGCCTTCGGGGGCGCGAGGATCCGTACGAGGATAGAAAATATACTTTCGTTCAAAAAAATGACGTGGCTCTCCGCAACCGTTTTTACGATATTTTTGATCGCTATGTTTTACGTATTGCTGACGAATGCCGTCTGAAAGGAGAATTTATATGAAGAGCAAGCGGTTCGTTATATATTATTTGCTGTCCTGCATCGGCGTGGCTGTTGCGTCGTATTATCCTCTGTCGATGGGTGTTCGCGTCGTTTCGGATATGATAAAAAACGGCACGGTGATGAAGGAGGATTATCCGAAATACGTCATTCCCTACACTCCCATCAGCGTTGCGATAATCATCGGCGTGCTTTTGATGCCACTGTTCATCAAGCTGTTTAAAAGGCTTGCGTTTGTCGGCGGGGCGTTGCTGTCTTCGGGTGTGTTTTTCGCACTCGAGCTTCTGCTTGAGCGTAAGGTGGTCGTGTCGACCGCCGAGACCGTCACGGTTCTCAAGGACTGGCAGATGTATATGTGCTACGTACCTTCCGAGGGCTGGGGCGAGACGGTGACGACCTATAAAACGCAGACTGCGGTCGATATTCTTATGGGGGATTACAGCCCTGCGTTCAAGCTCCACTTTTACATCATTTCGGTCGTTCTTATTATCGCCGTGCTCAATTGCTTTTACGGCTTCGGACGAATCATTAAAGACGGCGACCGAAAAAGGCTCGGGCCGCTGGCTTTGCAGTCGGTCTGCACGGCTATCTTTCTGGGGCTTTGCATCCTTGCCTGCTTCACGGCGTTTTGGCGCGACGGCAGCATCGAGGTGTCGCCGCTTTCGGCGATCTTGATGGCGATCTTCTTCATTCTTCTGGGAGTGACCTTCGGCGTGCTCGTCGGTTCGTTCCTCTTGGGAAAACGGCGTGCTTGCTCGATAGGCATTCCGTCGGTCACCGCCTCGTTGATGACGCTTGCGATGTATATCGGCGAAGCGGTTCTGCTCAACGGGCAGGTGTACAGATTGGGGCACGGGTTGCTGTTTGCGCCTATCCCGCATATTTCGCTTGCGCCGATCGATCTGCTGATCATTCTGATTTCGGGCGGCATGACCGCGTTGATATTCGCGTTATTTAACAAAAAATCTACATCCAAGGAGGAAAGGGCATGAAAAAGAAAATTTTGGAGTTTTTGCTTGCGGCACTAGGCGTTGCGGCGGTCGTTGCTCTTGCGCTGATCTTATCCCGTACCGGTAACGTCGGTGATGAAAGCATCTCTTCGTCCGATTCGGCTGTCGAAGGCGAGATCTCGACCGACGCTCCGACCGAAGTGACCTACAGCACCGTCAAGCTTATTAAAGCAGAAACCGACACGCAGGAGTCGTCCTACCGCGTAGCTGTCGACCTGCCCGCAACCGATCTGACCCGCATCGGGCAGGAGCTTAAGGACAAGATCGAGGACGAGTGGGAGACCTACAACGGTCTTACCGAGATGCAGAGATGGGCATCAAGCAAGCTGTGGGGCTTGGTAGGCTTAAGGTGCGATAATTGGGCGGAATGCGAAAGCGCGATCGGCTTTTCGCTTTACAATCCGCTCGAATCGGTAAGCGCGCTTGACAAGGTCGACGATCTGATAACCGACGGAAGCCATATAAGGGTGATGGCGGAAAGTATCTCCGACGAGACGCTTAAAAGCATCACGGTCAATGCCGAATACCGATATAGACGGCTTCAGGTAACGCTGACCGCGACGGTATGCTCGGAAGAGCAGGAGTATACGACGGGCGGCGCGATCGTCGGTATTGCGGAGTTCGAGCAGCGGGTGTCGACGACCGGCTCGGGAATTCCTGTGCTTATCGTCACTCCCATAGTGGAAAACAACCTCGGATATTTCAGCGATGATTACTATACCCCGACCGCATATTGGGTGAGAAACGGCGTGTTTTACTCGCTTCGGGTCAAAGGGCTCGAGGAAAACAGTCGAGAAATACGCGAGGCGGTCGATTATATACTGTCAGAACTTTAAACGAAAAAAGACCGTTTTTCTTGACATAGCGCCGTGAATGATATATCATAAATATATCAAGAAACAACGGAGGCGTATTATGAAATTCAAGAGACTGCTATGCCTTATCACCGCACTTCTTATGCTGTTGGCGTGCGGATGTAACGGCGGCAATGATGAATCGGTCGACGACAGCTCGGCAGGCGGCGAAAGCTCTGCGGTAAGCAAGGTAGAAAAAGAGTACGGTCCGACCGAATACACACAGAAGATCGACGCTATGCTCAGCGGCAACGCGGACAGATCGCTTTTCAAAAAGAACCTGCTTAAGGGGCTTTCCTACAAGACGAGTATCGATGCTTCTGCCGATTATCCCGACAGCGGAAGGCTACTTACCGACGGCAAGACCTCGGACACCTTCGACAAGGAAAACTGGGTGGGCTATACCTCGGGCTCGGGTGCTGTCAATATTGTCAGCTTTGACCTCGGAAGCGTGCAGAGCGGACTTATGGACTTCACCGTGACGCTTCTCGATCACGCGGAGTACGGCATCAATCCTCCTATGACGATCAAGGTATACGTTGCGGTTGAGGAAGGCGAGTACACGAGAATCGGTACCGCGTACCGCTCCGACGGCAATAGCGGGCAGAACGCGGCTTTGAAGTACAGCGTTTTGCTTCAGGGCGCTGTCGAGGCAAGATATATACGCTTTGATATTTCGGCATCGAGCGGCTGGCTGTTCCTCGGCGAGATCGCGGCGTATGCATACAGCGAGGACTACACCGCTGCCGACGACGAAACGGCGGGAATCAACGATTACTACGGCTACAAGGGAATTCCCGAGGTGACCGAGCCCGAATATTGGGGCGACGGTGAATCGGATTACAATACCGAAGCAAACCTCATTTCCACCAAAAAGCCTTACATCAGCGCGGGCGACGTTGTCGAATCCGATTACCTTACCGCTTGGTATAACGGAACCGATACCTATAAGCTCACCGACGGCAAGCTTGCGGCACAGCCGAGCTATTCGGACGACAAGTGGTTCCATATAACCTCGGGCTACACGCGCACTATCGTTTACGATCTTGAAAAGACCTCTGCTGTCAGCCGCTTCGTTATCGGCTTGCTTCAGGATTCGGGCGCGGGCGTAAATATGCCCACCGATCTCGCCTTCAGGGTGTCCGAAAACGGCAAGGACTGGCAGACTCTGCATATAAGCGAAACCGTTTCTGCCAACGGCGAGAACGATATTGTAAGACACGAAATTACACTCGACAAGTCCTACAAGGCAAGATACGTCCGTTTTGACTTTTACGTTTACTCGCACACCTTCATCGACGAAATAGGCGTTTTCGGAACGAAGAACGCGTCGAATGCCGCTGACGTCGATCCCGATGAGGAGGGCGAAAGCGTCAAGGGCGGCTATCTTATGCCCGAGGACTTCTTCGGCGTCAACAATATGCTTCTTTCCTATCACTGCCTGCTCGACGAAAGCCTTGTTGCGGGTGATAACGGACGTATTGACTTTGACGAATATCTGCCCTACCTTGCATATCTTGACAAGGACGGCAACATTAAGGACACCTTCTTCGACTCGGTGCTTTATCTGCCCTACGTGAATATGCTTCACGAACCCACAAGGTCGGCGTTCGGCAGAAGCGCGGACGGCTGGCGCAATTACGTCGACGATATGTTCTATCCCGACCGCAATATGAACGCGCTTGACGAATGCGCGGGCGCAGTCTATTCCGAGCTCGGCGTGACCGACGAGAAGATCAAGGTCTTCACCTCGATCCTGTACACCTTCCCGAAGCTTCAGGACGGCAGCAAGAACGAATTCGGCGATATCGACGGCGACGGCAGAAACGAGGATTTCTCGAAGATAGCCGACCGCAAAAAGGCAATCAAATGGATCATGGACGAGGAATACAGACGCTTCAACGAGGGCAATTACGAAAACCTCGAGTTCTGCGGCTTCTATTGGTTTGAGGAAACGATCGACTACAACGATCCCCACGAAAAGGAGCTTATCCGCTTCGCGGTTGATTACGCGCACACGCTCGACTGCAAGGTGTTCTGGATCCCTTACCGCACGGCAATGGGCGTTAACGACTGGAAGGAGCTCGGCTTCGACGCGGCGTGCCTCCAGCCGAACTATATGTTCAACGAAAACGCCACCATCTCGACTATTTACAACACCGCGGACAGGGCAAGCAACCTCGGAATGTGCGTTGAGCTCGAGCTCAGCGGTCCTCAGTATCCGTCGGCACAGAAGAAATACATCGAATACCTTAACGTCGGCGCGGAGACCGGCTTTATGAAGGCTGTGAAGATGTATTATCAGGACGGTGTACCCGGTGCGTTCTACGACGCCTGCTACTCGACCGATGCGTCGATCCGCAGGATCTACGACTATACCTATCAGTTCGCCAAGGAAAAGTACGAGCCGATACGCTCGGATAACAACGTCGTTTCCGACGTCCCGCTGTCCTTTACCTACAAGGCGAACAAGAACCTCAGAGAGCAGCTGGATATCAGCAAGCTCGATATGTCCTTCGGCAGACTTGTGGTGACGCTTTCTCCCAAGTACGGCGAGGTGAAGCTTAACCAGAACGGCAGCTTTATCTACTATCCCGCAGACGACTTCAACGGCGAGGATTACTTTGAGATCGCTTACGACGTCGGCCACGGCGAGCTTGTCTCGACGAGGATCACCGTCACCTGCGAGGGTTAAGCACGAATATTAAAATAAAAAAACTTTGATAAAGGAGGTTTTGAAAATGAAGAAACTCATAGCATTGATTTTGTCGATGACATTCGTGTTGGCATTAGCGGGTTGCTCTTCGAATAGAAGAACACCGGCAAGTGCCTCGGACGAAACCAACGACCCAAGCCCAATCACACACGGCGAAACCAACGACCCAAGCCCAATCACACACGGCGAAACAGGTTATTTTATTCCGGATTATGATACGACGAACGATCTTCACTGTGATGAATTTCTGGAAAATTTGAAAAGCGATGGATACGTCCGCGGCGGTGAAAAGGATTATAACTACAACACGGATAACATTACCCGCATTGTGAACATTACCCCAAAAAGCATTTCTGATGAAACCTCTGATATTGAAATATTTTGTGTAAGTGACACACATTGCTTCTTGATGGTAAATCATACGATTTACAGATATGATACTTTTGGAGGATACCACCATCAATTATGCTTGTGGGATTATGACGGCAACGGCACAAAAGACCTTGTTTCCTATAACACGTCGGGCTCCGGCCTGTCTTATATGAGTGTCGATATTTTTGACTTGACTTCTTTTGAAGGAATTCAAGTTATAACAAGGATGATACTGAACGAACCCGAATTTTCCTTTGAATGTAAAAACGGAATGATATACATTGATGGCGAGGAACTGACTTATAGCGACGGAAAGTTCCATTGTAATTCATTCAACAAGGATGCACAGTAAAATTCTTATTTGCCGAACAGAATAAAACTAACCCCGACAGACATCAAAATCTGTCGGGGCTGCTTTTTGTTTACTGCGATGCAAATATACGTCCCACAAGTAAACTTCCTTATGAGAAGGAGCTCTTTGCAGGCTTTTTGTTATTGATCGAAATATTTGTTATTTGATTTCAAAGGTGCCGAAGTAGTGACGGCAGATAAGGATGTAGTCGTACTGATTGACTACTCCGTCGCTATTTACGTCGCCGCGCACAAATTCGTCGTCGGTAAGATAACGTGTTTCGAAGTAGTGACGCTTGACGAGAATGTAGTCGTACTGGTCGATCGCGCCGTCGAGATTGACGTCGCCGAGCAGATACGGGTCGGTGCCTACCGCGGTGCCGTAGACCTCGATTTCGTTAACGAAGCAGAAATAGTCGGCAAGCGTGAATTCGAGCTTGACGTAGCGGGCGTTGCCGCTGACGTTGGTGAAGCTCCAGTAGGCGTTGGGCTCTGCATCGGTAAGAGGCATAGCTCCCGCGGGAGTGAAGGTGCTTCCGTCCTCGGAGACGAAAATATTTATCGAGGCGGGCTTGGCCGCAGACGCGTGAGAGATGTTGATGAGGTGGATATTTACCGCGGTGAGGGTGTAGACGTCCTCAAGGTCGATAACGAGAGTACCGACTCCGTTCGGAGCGTTGATGACCGACTCTTCCGCGTCGGAGTTATAGTAAAACGCGAACCATTTATCGTCATAGGAGACGTTTTCGTAATGCTTGCCGTCGGTAAGGTCTGCGACGTAACTGTCGTATCCCACGCCCGAGCCCGAAACCGTGTAATCCTTAAGATATGCGAGGTTGCTGCCGAGGGGCTTGTCGGAGGCTGCCCAGATCGCGTAAAGCGTGGTGATTGAGTCAGAACCGAAGATCGAGCCGGTCGCATAGGTCGCAAATTCGGCGTCCTTGTCCTCTGCCCAGCCGAGGAATATGTAGCCCTCGCGCTCGGGAGCATCCTCGGGAAGCGTTATTTCTTCGCCGTATGCCTTGAAAACTCTGTCGGGTGCGCCCTCGCCGCCGTTCGCGTCGAAGGTCACCGTGCTTTCGATAGTCCAGATCTGGTCGCTTGCGCCGGTGTAGGTGGCGATGCGAACGTCATTGTCGGCAGTCACCGCGATACAGCAGTTTTCGTTCATCGCGCTTCTGATGACGTAGCCGCCCTCGACCGATTCGAAGTTCCACTTCTGCGAAACGTGGTCGGTGATCTCCCAAAGGGTGACGTTGTTGCCGTCGGCAACCGAATAGCCGTAGTTGTTTACAACGCTGTTATCTGCGCAAAGCGGACGAAGCTGATAGCCGTCGGCTGTCTTTTTGAATTCGATTTTCTGCGCATCGAGTGATGCGAATTCGGATGCTAAAATGTTCTGTCCGTCTGCCTCGACGCCGTCAAGAACGCTCATATACAAGCCGTTGGAGTTCTTGAGGTAATAGGTGCCGTCCTCGATGGCTTCGTAGCTGACCGTCGCGCCGTAGCCGGTGTAGGAATAGTTAATAAGACCGCCGAGCTCCTTCGAGTTGACGTTGATGTGAGAGGAGGAGTCGCCCAGCTTGGTTCTGACCTCGAAATGGAGGTGCTTGCCGGTCGAATAGCCCGACGAGCCCATCGTCGCGATAGGCTGACCCTTTACGACGTAGTCGCCGGTCTTGACAAGCAGGCTGTCTTGCTTGAGGTGACCGTAAAAGGCGTAGGTGCCGTCGTCCTGATTGATGCGAATGTAGTTGCCGAAGGTGGCATAGTGTTCGCAGGGTGCGCCGTAGCTTACGTGGTAGCAGGAGTTTGCGGTCGCGCCGACGTAGCCGCTGTATGCGGCGTAAATAGTGTCGTCGCCGGTGCGTGCGTGAAGGTCGATACCTACGTGGAAGCTGCCGTAGGCTTCGGTATATCCGTACTGATACCCGATAACGCCGCCGTTGTTGACCGGGAAAAGATAGTCGTACTGCGCGCTTACAGAGAGCGAACATACGAACGCCGAGGATAAAAGAAGTGCCAAAGTAATTAAAAGGGTGAAAAGTCTTTTTAGCTTCATGCTGTCTCCTTTCGATCGCGTGACCTGTTTTGATATGATATCTCACTAATACTATAAAGGAAAAACGCCGAATTGTCAAGATGGCGCGTGATTTTGTTAACGACGTCTTGAAATCGGGCGGCGTTTGTGATATAAGAAATAAAAGAAAAGAGGCGATCATATGGCAAACAGGATACTTTGCTCGACCGGTGCGGTCATCGGCAGACCGAACGGACGCGACTTCAGACTGCTTAAGGACTGCGTGCGCGAGCTCAAATGCGACGGCTTTGAATTTATGATGTACGAAAGCTGGTACGGCAGAGAAGCAGAAATATTGGAGCTTTTGAAGTCACTTCCGACCGAATTCCCGACGTTTCACGTCGAAAAAAGCGTCGGCAACCTCATTTCGAGGAACGAAGGTGACGACGCCGAGCAGGCGTTTGAATATTTCAAGACGAACTGCCTTCTTGCGTCTGCACTCGGCTCGGATAAGCTCGTTTTGCACCTCTGGGGCGGTCTCGCCTCGGACAGAGACATCGACTTTAATTTCGCGTGCTACGATCGACTGAGAGATATATCCGACGGATTCGGACTCGAGCTGACGGTCGAAAACGTCGTTTGCAACTGCAAGGATCCGATGAGCCATCTGCTGACGCTCGCAAAAATGAAAAGCGATGCGCGCTTTACCTTCGATACGAAGATGGCGGCGTTTCATAGCCAGCTTGACGAGCTTTACTCGGAGGAAAACCGTTGGCTCATACCGCAGATACGCCATATGCATATAAACGACTATTCGGGCGGACATATGGACTGGTCGAATCTGAAAACGCTCCACGTCGGCGACGGACATATCGATTTCGGGACGCTGTTTGCGTTTTTGAGGTCGGTCGGCTACGACGGCGACTTTACCGTCGAGGCGACCTCTTTCGGAAGCGACGGCGTTATCGATTTCGACGCCTTGAACCGTACCTTTGAAAGAATCCGCGAATACCTGAAATGATAAAAAACAAAGAGGCTCGTTTGAGCCTCTTTTGTTATTGCGTATATATCCTTCGACTTCGGCGACGGCGTCGCCACGGGGCCCCAAAATGCTTGCGCTTTCGGGGTCAAGCGAGGGATGACACACCTGTTTTGCTCTTTTTTGTTTTGAAAATTTTAGGAAAAGAGCGCGAGAGAAACGCCTTTTTAAAAGGGTTTCTCTCGCATACTCATTAACCGATCACGTAGGTGCCGAAGTAGTGACGGCAGATAAGGATGTAGTCGAACTGGTTAACGGTTCCGTCTTCGTTAACGTCGCCGCGAGTCATTTCGTCGTCGGTAAGATAACGTGTCTCGAAGTAGTGACGCTTAACGAGGATGTAGTCGTACTGGTTGATAGCGCCGTCGTTGTTAACGTCACCGAGGTTTGCTGCCGCGGGAGCGGGCTCGGTGTCGAGGAGATGTCCGCACACGGTGCAGCGAAGCTCCTTGGAGCCGTCCTCGAGGGTGATCCATTCGCCGTCGTCGTGTCCGGTAGCGGGAGTGACGATGTCACCGCAAAGATCACAGGTCTGATCGGTGGTGCAGGTCGCACCGGTGCCGGGCTTGTGAACGTGTACGAATACGATGTGAGGTGCGACAGCGCTCAAGGTCTTGTCGGCGATATTGATGCCTTCAAGGATAACGGTGTCGCCAACGGTTGCGCCGTAAAGGTTTTCGGTGTTCTGCTTACTGCCGATCACGGGGTTGACGTCGGTATCGTAAACGTCCCACTTGTGAGAAACGATGAGAATTTCGTCGCTTGCGAGGGTGATATCGGGAGTCGTGTCGAGGCCGGTGCCGTAGGAAACGTCCTTGACAACGTAAGCGTTAAGCTCTGCATCCCACTTTGCGATAACGTTTGCGGTCCACGCGTGGTTTGCGTTTGCGGTGGTGATGGTACCGAAATCGGGGGTGAAGATGGTGGAATCGCCCGCGTCGATCTTGGTATTGAAGCTCTGGATGTAAACGCTGTTATCGGAAGCGGGTCTGCCGTCGGAGATCGAAACCTCAAGCTCATCGAGCCAAACGAAGGTGCCGGTGGGATCGAAGCTGAATCTTACGTATCTGCCCGAAACAGCCTCGTCAAGCTTGATCTCCATTACGTAGGTCTTCCAGGAGTCGCTGTTGTGGTTGAGGATCGCCCTTTCGGTAGCACCGACGGGGGTGAAGCTTTCGCCGTCATCGGAAACCGAGACGATGAGCTTTTCGGGAGTCGAGATACCCCATGCGCCTGCAACAAGGTATGCGCGGAAGGTGTCTGCGTCGGAAATCTCGCCGAGGTTGATGTCGATAACCGCACCGCTTGCGTCGCTGAAGCCTGCGTAAACGCCCTTGACGCCGCCGTCGTAGTTGCCCTTGGAGCCGTCGGTAAGAACCGAGCCGGTGTCGCCGTAGGTGGCGTGTGCGATAGAATCGCTGTGATATTCCTTGCCGGTGGAAATAACGGTTTCGGAAACGTAGTTGTTGAGAAGGTTGGAGAACGAGACGATCATTTCGTCAAGCTCTTCTGCGGTCATGGAGGAAACGTCTGCGCTCTTTGCTTCTTCATAGAATGCGCGGATGCTTTCGATGTCCTCGGAGGTGTAATCGGAAACAGATGCATTTTCCGCAAGACCGATAAGGATCTCGAGCATATCGGCCGAGCCGCCCTCGACCGTAACGGTTACGGGCTGGGTGTAGGTGACGTATTCCTTGCCGGTGGTGGTGCGGGTGACGTAGCCGAATACTACCTCAGCCGAGCCTTCCTTGACACCGACGAGCTTGCCGTCGATAACCTGTACGTATTCTTCGCCGGAAACGACGCTGAATACGGTGTCCTTAATGTCGATGACCGTCTTGTGGTTGCCGTACGCCTCGGAAATTACGTATCCGCCTGCGTAGGACTGACCCTTAACGAGCGAGAAGTCTTCTGCATCAAGCTTCTTGGACATATTGTACGACCACTGAACGTCGTCGGTGGTTACACCGTCGCAGCCCGAGAAGAAGCCGACGTCGAGATTGCTGTAAACGTAGGTCCAGGGCCAAACCGTCATACCTCTGTCGGTAGCTGCCTGGGTGAACTTGCCGTTGCTCGAATTTACACAGCCGTATGCGGGGTTGATGGTCGAGTTGGCCGACTGCGCGTTGCCGAGATAAATGTTAAGCGCCTTGAGGGTGCCTTCCCAGTCGGCGCAGCTGTCCTGACCCGAAAGGAGATAACCGGTAGACATACCGGGGCTGTTTGTCTGAGTCTGAGTAAGGAACGTGGAGCTGAAGGAGATGACGTCTACGAGATAATCCATTCCGTAGGAGTCGAGAAGCGCCATGGTTGCGGGAACGTTGGATGCGTTACTGCCCTTGAACTCAACGAAGATCTTGCAGTCCTTGTCCTTGAAGTAGTCGCACACCTCCTTAAGGGTGGGAACTCTTTCGGTGGTAGCGGAGGACTTGTCGTTGTTAACGGCAAGAACGTATTCCGCCTTGACCTCTGCAAGCGTCATCTGGTTGACGGTCTTGCTGCCCGAGTAGGTGGTGGTGCGGTTGAGGGTGTTATCGTGCATAATGATGATTTGACCGTCTTTGGTGATCTCAACGTCGACCTCGAATACGTCGGCGCCGTTTTCATATGCCTTGATAAAGCCGCTGAGAGTATTTTCGGGAGCCTGAGTGGGGTTGCCGCGGTGACCGATCATAATGGGGGTGCGGGTCATTGCGTTTTCAACGAGATGCTCGTTGATGGCGTCGGTGACGACCGATGCGTCGTCGGAGATGATACCGTTTACGCCTGCGGTAACTGCGGTGATCGCGTCAAGCTCGAGGTTTGCTGTGTCGCTCGGGACAGCCGCCCAGACTGCAACCGCATATTCCTGAATTTCGGAAACGAGCTCCTTGGTCGCGTAGGAAGCGGGGATGACGCAGAAGGTCGCGGGAGCCGATCTTACAGCGACGCGGAGGTCGTGATAGCTTGCATAGCTGTTGGGATTGCCGATGATAAGACCCGTGCGTACGATGATGCTCTTCGAGCGGAGGTAGGCAAGATAGGTCGCGTTGCTTGCGAGCGCGGTGACGTCCTTGTGGCCGCACGCGTTCATACCTGCAAGCAGCCTGTCGACGTCCTCGTTGCTGTTTACGTATATGATCGGCAAAATGCTCTTTTCCTTACACTTTGCAAGGAAAGCCGCCATATCGTCGATGAGGTTTGCGTTCTTGTAAACGCTGTTGGGAGCGTCCTCGGAATCGAGAACCGAGAGGTCGGGGAGACGCTCAACGTTTGCGATGGGGTTTATGAGAGTGAGGTCGTCGTGGTCGATCTCGGTAAGGTCGAGATTGAGCTTTTCCTTAACGGGAGCCGATTCCTGAACGGTGACCTTGATGTTCTTGAAGGCGACGGTGCCGTAGTTCATGGTAAGACCGAGCATACCCTTGTTGATGGTAGCCGCGCTCGTGCTCTGAACCGTGCTGCTGATAACGCTTTCGTCTGTATAAACGACCTGCGCGTTGTTGATGGAGTACTTGATGTTCTTGCCGAACGCCTCAACTTTGAAGTTGTTGAAGGAATTCTTGAGCGAGGTGATGGAGCCCGAAGACTTGAGGACTACGTTCCAACCGTCGCTTGCCGTTCTTTCGGCAAATTCGATACCCGAATTGACGGTATTTTCGCGTACGCACATATGATAGTACGGATAATACTTGCTGTTTGCGTTCTGGATACGGTAAACGAGACCGAACCATCTGCCGGTATCCTTGGTGGTGAGCATCTTGGCGTCGGTGGAGATGGCGTAGTCGCCGAAATCGCCGAGCCATGCGGGAAGTATTGCTCTTACGTAATCGTTGTCGATGTCACCGATCACGAGATTACCGCCGGAAAGCGAATACTGAGAGGAACTGCCGAGGAATTTCCAGCCCTCGGATTCAAGCGCGGAAATACTCGAATACTTCGAGAAATCTGCCTCGAAAAGAACGTATTCGGTTTCGCTTGCTTCCTTTGCAACGACGTAAATCGTCTTGCTCTTGCTGCCGCTGGCAGCGGTGAGCTTGGTAACGCCCTTAGCGGTGGGCTTGAAGCTGGTGATGGTGGTGCCGGATGCATTTTTCCAGGTTACACCCGAGGTGGCCTTGCTATCGCCGTCAAAGACGACCGAATAGCTCGAAAGTGTGATGGTTTCTCCAACGTTCGCCGTGATTGCGGGCGAGGTGTTGGATATTTCTGTTGCCGCGGAGACCGACGTTACGGCGAATACCGTGAGCATCGAGAGCAGCATAGCCAGAGTTAAAACCGTGCTGACAAACCGTTTCATAGATGATACTCCTTCTAAGAATTTTAGTTTGTGTAAATTATAACAGAAAATTTGACGCTTTGCAATGGTTTTGTGCAGTTTTATCAATCGGTTATCGAAAAAAATGAAAAAATACCCGTCTCGAATCTGCTTCAAGACGGGTATGGAACGATTTTCTTTTAATAAGCCTTTGCCCAGACAACGTTGTGAACGGCATCCTTGCCGCAGCAAACGCACTTTTTGCCCTCGAGGCTGATGCCCTCGTCGAAGATGCATCGCGAGCCGACGCCTGTCTGCGCCTTGACCTCGTCCTCGCACGCTTCGTCGCCGCACCAGGGAGCAAACACGAAGCCGTCGCCCTTTTCGTTGAGCGCAGCGGTAATTTCCTCGACCGTGTCACAGCCGTAGGTGTGCTTTGCACGGTTTTCGAGAGCCTTCTTGAACATATCGTCGCGAGCCGATACCAAGGCTGCCTTGACGGTTTCGCCGATATTTTCAAGCGAAACGACAGTCTTTTCGCCGGTAGCACGCGAAACGATGACGCAGTTGCCTGCCTCGATATCTCTCGGGCCGAGCTCGATACGGACGGGAACGCCCTTCATTTCGTATTCCGAGAACTTCCAGCCCGCGCTCATATCGCTGTCGTCAAGCTTGACGCGGATGCCCACTGCGGCAAGCTCGTCCTTAAGCGCCGCACAGCGTTCGAGAACGCCCTCCTTGTGCTGTGCGATGGGGATAATGACTGCCTGAATGGGAGCGACTGCGGGAGGAAGAACGAGACCGCGGTTGTCGCCGTGCGTCATGATGATCGCACCGATGAGACGGGTGGTCACGCCCCAAGAGGTCTGGAAGGGGTGAACCTTCTTGTTTTCCTTGTTGGTGTAGGTGATGTCAAACGCCTTTGCAAAGCCGTCGCCGAAGTAGTGGCTGGTGCCTGCCTGAAGCGCCTTGCCGTCGTGCATAAGCGCCTCGATCGCATAGGTCGCCTCTGCGCCCGCGAACTTGTCGCTTTCGGTCTTCTGACCCTTGATCACCGGCATTGCGAGGTCGTTTTCGCAGAAATCGGCGTAAATGTCGAGCATCTGCTTGGTTTCAACGATAGCCTCCTCTGCCGTCGCGTGGATGGTATGACCCTCCTGCCAGAGGAATTCGCGGGTGCGAAGGAAGGGGCGGGTGGTCTTTTCCCATCTTACGACGCTTACCCACTGGTTGTAAAGCTTGGGCAGGTCGCGGTAGGAGTGGATTATGTTGGAGTAATGCTCGCAAAACAGAGTTTCGCTGGTGGGACGTACGCAGAGTCTGTCCTCAAGCCTTTCGCTGCCGCCGTGGGTGACCCACGCAACCTCGGGAGCGAAGCCCTCGACGTGGTCCTTTTCCTTCTGGAGCAGGCTTTCGGGGATGAACATCGGCATGCACACGTTTTCGTGTCCGGTAGCCTTGAATCTGCCGTCAAGGATCCTTTGGATGTTTTCCCAGACCGCGTAAGCGTAGGGACGAATGACCAGACAGCCCTTGACCGAGGTGTATTCAATAAGCTCGGCCTTCTTGACTATATCGGTGTACCATTGAGCAAAATCCTCCTCCATGGGAGTGATTTCCTCAACGAATTTCTTTTCTGCCATGGGTATATTATCCTTTCGGTGAAAAAATTTCGTTACATTAGTTTTATAACTCTTGCAATATTCAGAAATATCATTATAATATATCTTTGATAAAGTATAACAGATTGACAAGCGATTGTCAATTGCAAACAATCATTTTTACACGGAGGAACTATGAAAAGGGCAAACAAATTCATTGCGTTGCTTCTTGCGGCGCTTTTGATGATAACAGCTTTTGCCGTGGTTGCGGTCGCGGAGGGAGAGGGGACCGACCCTTCGACCGAAAGCGGCACCACCGACCCCGGCACAAGTGAGGACCCCGGCACGAGCGAGGACCCCGGCACAAGCGAGGATCCCGGCACGAGTGAGGACCCCGGCACAAGCGAGGACCCCGGCACAAGCGAGGACCCCGGCACGAGCGAGGATCCCGGCACGAGCGAGGACCCCGGCACGAGTGAGGACCCCGGCACGAGCGAGGACCCCAACGCCTACACGGTGAACGTCGTCGTCGAGGGTGCAGCCTCAAGCGCGGTCACGGTTTACGTCGGCGGCAACGCGATCTCGGGAACGAGCTACACCGGCAGCGATTCGCCTCTTACCCTTCAGGTCGAGGCAAACGCGGGATACAAGGTCACCGCCGCAACCTTCGGCGTCGAGGGCTTTGCGCAGTCGCTCATCGAGAGCGAAGGAAAGTTCAACGGCAGCTTTTCGGGACTTTCGGCGGGCTACACCTACGTTCTTAAGGTCAGCGCCGAGCTTATTCCGGTACCCGTTTCGCTCAGCATCGAGGCTGTCGGCACGACGGGCTACACCGTTACGGTCGACGGAAGCACGGTCGATATCGCTACGGCGCAGATAATGACGGGCAGCAGCGTCACGGTCACCTTCGCGGTCGACGGTGTGTTCGACGCTTCTCTCGCAATGCTTATGCACAACGGCGAGGCGAAGACGCTTACCGACGCAAGCTACAGCTTCGTCATCACGTCCGACACCAAGCTTGTTCTTACCTACGGCAATCTCGTTCCGATAACCGTTACTCTTAACGGCCCCGTCACGCTTGAATTCATGAAGACGGCGGACAGCTCGCCCGTCAAGACGGTGTCGAACGACACGGTCGGCGCGAGCACCGTTACCTTCTACGTGACCAAGGACGAGCCGCACAAGTTCAGCATCGCTCCCGCACTCGGCTACGAAATCTCGAGCGTCGAGATCTCCGAGCCCAGACGCGCGGTCGACGGCGGCGTATACTTCTTTATCCCCGCGGGGGCAACCACCGTCAACGTTACCATGAAGGAATCGCAGGGCGGCATCACCGTTACCAACAGCACCGTACAGATCAACGTCGGTATGGGCGGTAAGGTAATGGCGGGCGGACAGACGATCCTCGGCGGCTTGGGCACCAACGTCGTCGTAGGCTCGGGCGAAAGCCTTACGCTCACGCTTGTTCCCGACGAGGGCTACGTCGTTGACGTCGTCACCGTTAACGGCTCGGCGGTCGTTCTTACAAACAACAGCTACACCATTTCCAATATCGTTGCGGCTACCACTCAGGTGTCGGTCGTGTTCAAGAGCACCGCTTCGGCACCCGATCCCGGCGTCGGCATCGGCGTTGCGGACGTCAACTGGAGCTCGAGTCCGGTTATCGTTGACGTAAGCGGCGGCAAGCTCGTAAAGCGCGAGGTCTTCGACCATATCGCGACCCTTGCGTTCGGCAACGGCTACGTTGAATTCCGCAGCGAAAACGGCACCATCTATTATCCCTACGGCAGAACCGTCGAGGGAAGCGCGCAGAGTGCAAATATGTCGGTCTCCACTCTCAACAGCGGCGCGGTTTACGAAAGCATCTCCGCCGTTCTTGCGGGCAACACCGATCCCTATAGGATCTATTCCTTCAACATCGGTCTCATTATGCCCGAGGGAACCCTCGTTTCCTTCAGGCTCGGCAGCGAATTCGCGGGAAGCTCCGCAGAAATGAAGCAGTACAGCAGCGCCGAAAACAAGCTTGTAAGCATCTCTACTCCCGTTGCTACACAGCCCGACGGTCAATCGGGAATGTTCGCATATAACGACGAGGGAATTCTGGTTATCACCGAAACCTCGGGCATCGTTATAAACGCAACCGTTATCAAGGGCGTCGGCAGCATCACCCCCGAGGGCGAGACGGTCGTCGAAAAGGGCGCGAGCCTTACCTACGTCATCAAGGCGAACGAGGGCTTCTTCATCGGCAGGATCCTTGTAAACGACGAGGAGATCGAGCTTGCAGAGGGACTTACCGAAACCGAGTACACCTTCGAAAACGTCACCGAAAGTCAGACGATCAAGGTCGAATTCGTGACCGAGGCGTTGGAGACCTCGGAGGACGAGGGCAACGGCGGCGCGACCACCGCTATCGTTATAATAATCATCGTTCTCGTCGCTGTTGCGGGTGCGGCTGCGCTGTTCATCGTAAAGTGGCGTCAGGAAAAGTTTTAAATGAAGGCTAAAGCGTTTGATTTAATAAAAAAATACAAATACGCCGTCATCGCGGGAGTCGCCCTGCTTTTGGTGCTTGTGATCGTTATCGCGATAGCAGCAAGCAGCTCCGACGGGTCGCATAAGAGCGAAAAATGGGGCGAGGGAATAACCGAGGGCATCCCGCAGTTCGACGGAAGCAACGAAGAGATAGAGTCGGGCGAGGGCTACGTTGCCGCCTATTACAAAAACGTATCGGGCGACGATATTGCCGAATATGTGTCCGAGCTTAAGTCGGCTTGCGGCATAAGCTTCGACGGCGACAAATACCCCCGCACTGCGATCTACGGCGACAGGATCATAACCCTACACTATAACGTGACCGAAATGAAGTTTTCGGTTACGGTAACCAATATCAATCAGGCAATCGGAGAAACACCATGAAAATCAACAACTCAATCAAGGCAATAATCATCGACGGAACCAAGCTTCTCGTAAACAAATGTCAGAACGCGCAGGGCGAGGTATTTTACACCCTTCCCGGCGGTAAGCAGAGACCCAACGAGCTTATGTTCGACACTCTCACCCGCGAGACCAAGGAGGAGACCGGCTACACCGTAGAGCCCAAGAGCATCCTCTTTATCCGCGAGGGCTTCCACGAGGAAAATCACAGGATCGAATTTATGTTTATCTGCGACATCGTAAGCGAATACGAGGAGGATAAGCTCAAGTACGACGACAATCAGATCGGAACCAAGTGGATCTCCATCGACAACATCAATTACGAGCCGCTTGAGCCCGCAGAAATGCGCAACATAATCAAGCGCCACTTCCTCGGCAAGCCGAACGATATCTATCTCGGCGAAATGAAATAATCGGAGGGCAAATATGCTTTATCTTGCTGAGGGCATTTCCTCGAAAAGCGTTGAGGAATATGTCAGAGAATGCGACGCCAACGGCATTTACATCCGTGCATTGCAGATAATCAAGGGTAAGGAGCCTGTCGTAAGGCTTTGCTTCGAGCCCTACGATTTCGAAACGCCGATGCATCTTTACTCGCTTTCCAAGTCCTTCACCTCGACCGCTGTCGGCATATGCGTGGACGACGGTCTGTTCACGCCCGACACCAAAATGTGCGAGCTGTTTGCCGACAAGATGCCCGCCGAAATGACCGACGCGCTCAAAAAGCTCAGGCTTCACGACCTTCTTTCGATGCAGAGCGGCCACACGGCTTGCGTGCTCGACAGGATCCGCTGGTCGGACGACACGGTACGCGCGTTTTTCGAGCAGCCGACGACCTACGAGCCCGGCACCACCTTCGCCTACAGCACCGCGGCAACCTGTATGTGCGCCGCCGCCGTCGAGCGTGTCACCGGCAAAAAGCTTGTTGATTTTCTTGACGAAAGGCTTTTTAGCAAGCTCGATATAAAGAAGCCGATATGGTGGGAATGCCGCGACGGACAGACTCTGGGCGGCACGGGTCTCCATCTTTCGAGCAACGATTTGGTGAAGTTCGGTATGATGCTCAAAAACAAGGGCGTTTACAACGGACAGCGCATCGTCAGCGAGGAATATCTTAAGCTTGCGACCTCAACCCATTCGGTCGACGTAAACAACGGCTCGCCCGACTGGACCGCGGGATACGGCTATCAGTTCTGGATGAACGCGCGCGAGGGCTTCAGAGGCGACGGCGCCTTCGGTCAGCTTTGCATGGTCTTCCCCGAATCGGATATCACGCTCGTTCTTAACGGCGAGGTAGGGAATATGGCACTTGAGGTTGAGCTTATCTACAAGCTGCTCGACACCATGTACGGCGAATCGGGCGACACCTCCAAATTCGAGCGCTTCCTCGACACCCATTACATTCCCGAAAGGAAAAACGACTTCAACAACGATATTTCCTTCACCGTGGCGGACAATGCCGCGGAGGTCGAAACGCTCCGTCTCTTCGGCGAAAGGCTTCTTCACGTCGAGCTCGGCACGGCGTACGGCAGGAAGGAGTTCGTTTGCGGCAACGGCGAATACATACTCAATCATTATATGATGAAGAATATGTCGCCCTCCATCACCTTCCTCGACCCTGCGGTCAACACGGTCGAGCGACAGAGCGTCCTTGCGGCGTACGAATACTGCGGTGACTCGAGGGTGCTTATCACGCTTCGCCACAAGAACACCTGCCACGTACAGCACTGGGTGATCGACCTTGACAAAAACGTCGTGGATATCTCGCTTCACGTGGGCGATATGATCTGCAATCATTTTGAGCTTGCTCCGATGGCTTCGGAATAATTACAAAAGCCCGTTTTCGAGTAGGGCGATGCACCATAGTGATAAATCGCCTTAAAATCGCCATTTTTGCACAATACTGCATCAGAAATCCGCGATATACGCTCGTATTATCGCGGATTTCTTCTTTGTCTTGCGACAAAACTATCTGATTTTAAGGTGCGTA
>JAFXDO010000027.1 GCA_017563195.1 Clostridia bacterium
CGCTCCCGAGACCTACAAGGCAGGCGACGAAATCACCGTTACCGTAACCGTTAAGAACATCACCGCAGAAAACGGTCTCCACGTTGTTAACTTCACTCTTCAGTACGACTACGAAAAGCTCGAGCTCACCAACGACCTCGATGAAGAAGAAGACAACAGACTCGTTTGCATCCTTGACGAAAACCTCCCCAGCAAGTGGGAAAACTTCTCCAAGGTAAACAACGACTTTGACGCAGACAACGAAGAAGGCACCCCCGTTAACGCACTTAACGACGGTTATATCTTCGCATCCGCTCTTACCGACAAGGACTCCGCTTCCACCGCTATCAAGGAAGACGGCGCAGTAGTATTCACCTTCACCTTCACCGCTAAGGCTGACGCTGAAGGCGACATCGGCATCGTTATCCCCAACGAAACTGTTGAAGGCGCTCTCAACAACGAAGCAGGCGCTGAAAGATACGCTGGTAACGGCGCATACGCTATCATCAAGGCAGCTACCGAAGACACCGGTTCTTCCGATTCTTCCGACAGCTCTGATGACACCACCACCGATCCTGTAGTTCCCGGCGACGCTTCCAGCATGATCGTATTCGCTATCATCGCTCTCGTTGCTATCGCAGGCTCCGCTGTTGTTATCAAGACCCGCAGATAAAATAACCTAACGAAAAGGACTGCTTCGGCAGTCCTTTTTTTGTTGTATTTGCTATTGTATTTCATAAAGAATGGTGCTATAATCCGTATGTTTTCAAAATGCGACATTTTGCTCGAAAAGAGGCGTTAGAATGAAAGGTTTTTACCTTAAACCTAAGTTTTTTGACACTATAAGGGGCTACAGCGGCCAGCAATGCGTTAAGGATATCATCGCAGGTATCATCGTTGCGGTCATTGCACTTCCGCTTTCGATAGCACTTGCGATCGCATCGGGTGTCGAGCCCGCGTGCGGTATCTACACCGCCATCGCCGCAGGCTTTATAGTCTCGTTTCTCGGCGGAAGCACCGTTCAGATCGCGGGACCTACCGCCGCATTCGCGACGATCGTAGCCGGTATCGTTGCCACACAAGGAATGAACGGACTCTTCGTTGCGACCATACTTGCAGGTATTATGCTTGTGCTCATGGGCGTTTTCAAGCTCGGTGCACTTATAAAGTATATTCCCTACACCATCACGACGGGATTCACCGCAGGTATCGCCGTAACCATCCTTATCGGCCAGATAAAGGACTTCCTCGGACTCAGCTATGCAGAGGGAGTCAAGCCTGTTGAGACCATCGAAAAGATCGAAGCAAACATAGAATCGATGTCGACGTTTTCCTGGCAGGCGCTACTTGTCGGCGCGGTGTGCTTGCTGATACTTATCGTTTATCCGAAATTCGAAAAGCGAGTCCCGCCCTCTCTTATCGCCGTATTCGTCGGAGCGCTGATGGTAAAGTTCATCCCCGGACTCGATGACGGCGTAAACACGATCGGCGAGCTTTACGACATCCCGATGGGGTTGCCCAAGCTCGACTTCTCGGGCATTGACTTCAGCTTTGCGAACATCAAGGCACTTTTGCCCGATGCGTTCACCATCGCGATCCTCGCGGCGATCGAATCTCTGCTTTCCTGCGTAGTTGCCGACAATATGGTCAACTCGCGTCATAACTCCAACGCCGAGCTTGTCGCACAGGGCGCGGGCAACATCGCATCCGTGCTGTTCGGCGGTATCCCTGCCACCGGCGCTATCGCAAGAACTGCGGCAAACGCTAAAAACGGCGGCAGAACCCCCGTTGCAGGCATGGTTCACGCAATCGTGCTTCTTCTCGTGGTCCTCTTCCTTATGCCCTTTGCAGGACTCATCCCGATGCCCACCATCGCGGCGATCCTCTTTATGGTCGCTTACAATATGAGCGAATGGAAGCGCTTTGTCCGTGTCGTTAAGACTGCTCCCGCGACCGATATCGCCGTTATGGTCGTCACCTTCGGACTTACCGTTGCATTTGACCTTGTAATCGCGATCGAGGTCGGTCTGGTGATGGCGTTCGTATTCTTTATGAAGCGTATGAGCGACGAAACCAAGATAACCGGCTGGAAGAGCATCGACAGAGACAACGACCCCGACAGCATCGAGCTCAGAGCAGTACCCGACCACGTCAAGGTATTCGAGATCGAGGGTCCCCTCTTCTTCGGCTCGGCGGACAAGATCCCCGAGATCATTGCCGACGAGGACACCGAATATATCATTCTGCGTATGCGCGGGGTAACGGCACTCGACTCCACTGCAATGAATGCTTTGGAAGCGTTTCACGCAAAGTGTCGCGACAACGGCACCGCGCTGATCCTCTCGCACGTTCACGAGCAGCCTTATAAGATAATGAAAAAGGCAGGCTTTGTGGACGCTGTAGGCGAAGACTTCTTCTGTGCCCACATTGACGACGCGTTAAAGCTCGCGTCAAAAACCGGATAGAGCATAAATACAGACAGTACGTAATTTTACACGTACTGTCTTTTATTTTTTCAAGATATATGATACAATTAACTCAACGCAAAGTTGAGTTTAACTCATTTTTTACTCGCTACAATAATAGAAGATCGTATGAAATAATATAGTTATGAAGCCGACACACAAGCACGGAGGATATACTATGAACGAAACGATGGGACAGATCATAAGAACGCTTCGAAAAGAACGAGGTCTTACGCAAGAGGAGCTTGCGGAAAGACTTGGCGTGACATTTCAGGCAATTTCAAAATGGGAGAACGATACGGGAATGCCCGACATTTCGCAGGTTGTACCGCTCGCATCTATATTCGGAGTCAGCACGGACGCGTTGTTCGGCATTGCCGACACTACCGAATACGAAGAAGCCTGCAAAATAGTTCGTCGAGCCGACGGTATGACGAGATACGGAGATAAAAGCTCGTATCTGAGCGCATACGATGTATTACTTGACGGGCTGAAAAAGTATCCGAACAATCTGATTATTATGATAAGATGTATGAATTACGGCATAGCGCTCTCACTGCCCGATAACGGCTGGACCTATGCCGAGGAGCGCGCTAAGGAAATCGCGTCGGAAACGATCCGACAAGCAAATTTCGTCATCGCGAATTCAAAGAACGTCTCCGACATTTTATCTGCGCGAGAGATCCTGGTGTTTCTCTATTGCCATCAAGGAAAGTTTGATCTTGCTTCAAGCGAGGCGCGAAATTTCCCGCCCCGTGCCGATTTGACATTGTATTCCAATATGGCAACCGTAAACGAATATATGAAGGATCACAAAAGAGCCGCAAAATATCTGTGCACAAATATCGACTATACGTTGCAAGCCTTTGAATATGATATTGCAAGACTCGGAAAAGCCTACTTCAACGAGGGCAAATATGCAGATGCCGTTACCGTTTATGAAGCCTTTTTTGAGATCATGGACGTAATATTCAAGGACGAGACGCCTTTTTCCTATCACGATTTCGATTCCGGCGACTGTTATCTGCTGTTGGCAGAGGCGTACCTTGCCATCGGCGAAGCAGGAAAGGCTATGGATTCGGTAGAAAAAGCGATTATGTATTATATAGACATTTATAACGCCTCTACCGAAAATAATGTTTGTCAACTCAGGAACGTAAAATCACCGATCGTGAGAGAAACCGAAATAATAACCGCATTCCCTAAGGAAGACGTCAAGCAAAAGTGCCTTAACAAGCTATCCGAAAAAGGAATTCGGGCACTGAATCAAGAGATTCGTTTTCGCGAGCTTTTGAATACCGTCAATGAGCTATAGCTCCGAAAGCGGCGAAAGCTTCTTGCTTTTCCGGACACGTATACACAAAATCAGCAGAGGAACGATCCTCTGCTGATTTTTTAACTATTTGTTATTCGTGATCGTCGCCGCTGTCGCAATCGTCGCCGTCATAGCATTCCTCGTCGTCAGTCATAAACTCACGAGCGGAAACGCGCTTTCTTTGACGCTCGGACTCTACCATATCCGAAAGCATATTCTTGATTTCGGAGGGGTTCTTGATCTTTTCTATGTTGAATTCGGGAGTGGATTTGTCACCCGTGCAGCAATGAATGGTGCCGACGCCGAAAATACGCTGACCGAAGGGACGGTTGAGCGTCAGGTCCATAATTCTGTAGAGGCGAACCTCCTCTTCCTTCTTGGAAAGGAAGCCCGATTCGATAAGAAGCTTTTCCTTGGTAAGCTTATATACGGTAAAGCTAAGGGGCAGACCAAAAATAGTGCGTTTTCTGTCTTTCCAGATGTATTCGATTTCGGACATACAAATCTCCTCCGTTTTCTTTATGCTATTATAATAACACACAAAAACGAGAAATGCAATACCTGAAACAGATTAGTAGTCTCTGGTTTTGACGTTGACCGCAAGAGAACTGAAGTCGCTGCTCAGATCATAGTTCAGATCGATCACAAGAAGTCCGAACAGATCGCTGCTCGAGCCCATAAGCTCTTTGTCGCGCACGGCTCTTCGCTCTTCGTCACCCCACAGCCTGTCTTCGCCTGCACGGCGTACGATCTTCTGCTTAAGGTCGAGCGTGTAATTGAATCCATCAATGCTTATCGTAGCCTTCGTTTCGGACGACCAATTGACATCTGCGCCCATTCCCTTAAGTGTAGCGGCAATGGGGATCATAACCTCGCGTTTCAGCGTGTCGAACTCGCATACGGCATCCTCGATAAGCTCACCGTCAAAATACAGCTTACCCTTTTGGATCTGCGACCATTCGCTGCCGTCGGAAATCGCCGGGAATATGGGCTGAGTACCGAATATCTCTTCAAAATCAACCTCTGTGACGATTATGCGGTTGGTAGCTGTGCCGTCTTCCTCTTTAAGCTCGCGTGTTATTTTCACAGCCGTACCGTATTCGCCGCAGGACACTCCGACCACGTTAAATACGTGCTTGCTCGACGAAGCGGGTATATAGGATAGGATAATCGTCTTTTCACGGAAATAGCCTTCATCCTTTTCGGATGCAAACTCCACGAAATCGTCACTTCCGCTTTCCTCTGCAAGCCTATTCAGATAGCCCTCGTTCGTTACCGTTTTCATATAGACTCCGTTGGGCTGCATCGAAACGTACTTAAAGTCAAGCGTTCCGACAAAGTCACAAGATACGAAATCAATATCTCTTTCGGTGGTATCAAACGAGACCTGCCGGCTTTCGGCGGAAAAGTCTTCATGTCCGTAAACGTCACGTTTGTCGATCTCGATTGCGGTAAACAGCGAATCCACCATTGTATCTCCCACCTCGGGGCAGGCATAGATAAATTCAACCGTCACGCCGTTTTCATCTACGCGAACGTTACGAACCGCACGATCATAGCCCAAGCAGCCGGCGGTAAAATCATTGACGAGAAGAAGCTTTTCATCGAAAAAGCCTTCGGGGAGCTTAGATATCATCTCGTCGAAGCTTTCTCTGTTCTCAAACTCCTCGGCAAGCTTACTTACGTCCTCCTCGCTTTCAAGCACTATCGTCGAAAGCTTTGATACGCCCTCGTCACGAGTTATAACGTGGCTTTTTGCAAGCTCTTCGTAATTATCGTTTTCGTAATACTTGAAATATGCGTAAAAATAGTGCGTGGTGAAATCTATGCTTCTCGGGGTCGTGTCAAAAACCAATTCCGCCTCGGATGCAACCGACTCGGATGCATCCCCGCTTTCAACGGTACTGTCGATACCGCTTGCGTCGGGCGACTCGTTCGCTTCTTCCTTACAAGAAGCCAAGGATACAAGAAGCATAACGATGCACAACAGAAGCGATAAGCCTTTCTTTTTCATTTCAACACAACCTTTCTGTAATTCCTACGTTAGCTTATACGCGCAAAATCGAAAAAACACTCAGCACAAGTGCGTTTTTTCTCCTAAAAACTCGGAAAATCTCGAGTACAGCTTATCCGCAAGAGCCACCATACGCTCGGGATCCACCTTGAGCACGCGTCGATCGTAGGTCAAAAGCCCGTTCGTTTCATCCTCCACGTCGCTAAGCTGAGTATAAACCGTTGCGCACAGCCCCTGCCCGATTGCCGACATAACCTCATTCTCATAAAGCGCGACAAGCGCGTCCTCGTAATCGTGCGGTGATGTGAAGGTCTTATAGCCGTAATTCTTATCGAGGTTGAAGGAATGACCCTCCACCTTAAAGGAATAGCCTCCGAATTCCGAAAGGACGAGCGGCTTTTTCGTGCGCTTGAGCCTTATCGGCTTGAAGTATATATGCTCGCTTTCAACGTCGGTGCGCTTTGCCTTGAACCAGCCCGAGGTCGTATCGAAGATACGCGTTTTGTCGAGCTGCTTGAGCATATCGTAGCAGCCGTCGGCGTCAAACTGACCCCAGCCCTCGTTGAAAATCGTATAATACACGACGCAGGGATGATTGTAAAGAAGGTTCATTATCCCCTTCGACGTATCAAGAAAGCATTTACGCCTGCGCTCACCTGCAGAGTGAGTTATACCGCGTCTCAAAAGCACCGTCGGGAGCGCGGTATCGATCAAAAAGCTGTATTTCCCGTTGTTTATAAAATCCTGCCAGACAAGCATTCCGTGGATATCGCAGTAGTAATAAAACAGCTCCGGCTCGAGCTTGATATGCTTTCTCAGCATATTGAAGCCGCATTGCTTCATTCTTACAATATCTTCCTCGAAGCCTCTTGCGCTTGCGGGCAGAAATATCCCGTCGGAGAAGTAGCCCTGATCGAGCAGACCGTGCATAAAGATCGGTGTATCGTTCAACAATATAGCGTTATCCTTGATAGCGACGGTACGGAGTGCAAAATACGACTCGACCCTATCGACGCCCGAGCGCAACGAAAAACGATAAATATGCGGATTATTGGGAGTCCAGCATATCGGATCGTCAACGTCAAGGCGGTAGCTGCTGCCGCTGAAGGTATATTCCCTGCCATCAAATTCGATCGTCTTTTCATCGGCTCCGCCGTCAATTACAAGGTCGATGCCATTAAGATCGGGCGTTATTTTAATGCCCTTAACGTAATTCTCGGTTACACTTTCAAGCCAGACCGTCTGCCATATTCCGCTTACCTTCGTGTACCACATCCCGCCGCGCTTATTCGTCTGCTTCCCGTAGGGCAGATCGATATCGAGCGGGTCGGTCACGTTAACCGTCAAGAGGTTCTCTCCGTCGGTCAAAAGGCTTGAAATATCAAAGGAAAACGGAAGATATCCTCCGACGTTGCTCCCGACAAACTCACCGTTCAGATACACGTCTGTGTACTGGTCGCTTGCCCCGAAATGAAGAAGCGTCACTTCGTTTTTGAAGCCTTCGGGAAGCACAAAGCGCTTGCTGTAAACGAGTGTATCATCGCGCTTTATTTCGCGCTTAACTCCCGAAATGCGGCTTTCCGGCACGAACGGAACAACGATTTTTCCGTTAAAGGTCTCAACACCGCCGTTAACGATCGAAAGCTCCCATTCACCGTTAAGGCAAAAATAGGAATCCCTTTTCAGTTGGGGTCTCGGATATTCGGAAAAAGGAACAGACGTCGATTCCGACTCGTATTCAGTCGTGAGGTCAACCGTTACAGGGCGTTTCATGGCTCGCTCGCTTTCGTTTATCTCTGTAAAAATACTTTTTTGTAAATTTCAGGAAATTTCGCAAATAAAAGGTTCGCTTCAAACGCGCAAAGGATCATTTTGCGCGCCGTATCGCTGTGAAGATATTTATCGTCGTAGCCGCTTATGCCGAGCCTCATATAGTCAAGCGAATCTGCCGCTCGAAGCGATTCCGCAACGAAACGGCATTCGTCCGTCAGGCGATTGTCGATATATTCATACCACATCGATTCGTCGTAGGGCTCGGGAAAGCAATGCGTATGCACCGCCGCCTGAAGTATCGAAAGCTCATCCTTCGATAGCTCGGGAAAGAGGCTCGGAAGCATCAAGGCGGCCGCTCTGCCGTGAACTACGTCGAATTCGTCGTCGGTCCTGCCGATATCGTGATACAGCCCCGCAAGGACCATAAGACGGAGCGTCTTTTCATCAACGCCAAGCTTGATTCCCATTGCGAATTGATAGAAACCGCATCTTGCGGTATGCGGAAATCCGTGCACGGGGTGCATAGAAAAGTCAAAGCGGTCGGTTTCCCTTATCCATTTTACGAACAGTCCCCAACGCTCATCGCTTTTAAGCTCCTTCAAAAGCGCAAAAAGCTCGTACATTTCATCAATTTCGGTCTTTACGTTGGGAAGCCCGTCGATGACCGCTCTTGAAAAGCCGACCGTTCGCTCGCAAACGGCTGAAGCATATTCGTTTTCGGACGCAAAATCGCTTTCTTTTATACCGAAGCTGCCTTCAAACAGCTCTATATGCTTTTTATCGTAAATCATATAAATACCTCTCGTTCTATGCCTATATTTTACTACAAATCCGCCGAGAAAGCAATAGCGCCGCTTCAAATCATAACGGCTTTGTTGCATTTGGTTTTGATAACGAGATGTAGCCGTTTGTGTAATTATTTTTAGAAACATTCGAAACAGATATTGAAATTCGAATAATTATGTGCTATAATGTTGACATCAAATCTTAAATAAGAAGGATAACGCTATGAGCATTTATCAGGAATTCCTGAAAAAGCAGCACAAAATAAGACCTGTATATGACTTTCGCGAGCTCGTTTACGAAAGTGCGAAGGATTTCGGAAAATATAACGCCTTCGTTCTTCGCGACAGAAAAATAACCTACGCCGAGTTCGCAAACGAATACAAGGCGCTCTGCACCGCGTTTATCAAGCGCGGATATATGGGCAAGCGCATCGCAGTCATCGGCGCAAACAGCTACGGCTGGATACTCACCTACCTTGCCTCCGCTACAGTCGGCGTAGTTGTTCCCATTGATAAAGAGCTTGACGCCGCCGATATGATGAACTTCATCAACGAGGCGAACTGCTCTGCGGTTTTTGCCGACAATGCTATACTGTCCAAGCTTGAGCTTGACGATTCTACCGAAAGATTCGTTATTGCCGAGGGCAAGAACGGCGAATCCTGCGCAGAGCCGCTCACCAAGCTCGTCAAAATCGGTGCAAAGCTTTACTCCGAGGGACTCACGACGATCGATACGATGGAGATTGACAAGGATGACATGAGCATTCTCATCTTCACCTCGGGTACCACCGGCAACTCCAAGGGCGTATGCCTTGCCCAGAAGAACATCTGCGCCAACATCAATCAGACCGCAATGATGGTAAAGATCGACCCGACGCTTCACTCGCTGTCGGTCCTCCCGCTTCATCACACCTACGAAACCACACTCGGACATTGCCTCCTGCTCTCGGGCGGCGCCTGCATCTCCTATGCCGACGGACTCCGTCAGGTTGCAAAGAACATCAACGAATACAGCCCGAGCGTGCTTATCGTCGTTCCTCTGCTTCTCGAGTTTATACTCAAGAGGATCGAGGCGAACATCCGCAAGTCGCTTCCCGCTAAGATGCTTCCTCCCGAGGGAACTCCGCTCAAGGACATAATTTCATCGCTTCCCGGTCCCATTCGCTTCATCGTAAAAAAGAAGGTCAAAAAGAATCTCGGCGGTAAGCTCAGGCTTCTCATCGTCGGCGCGGCTCCCATAAAGCCCGAGGTGATCGAAACCTTCTTGTCGCTTGGAATCACAACCTATCAGGGCTACGGTCTTACCGAGACCTCTCCCCTTGTTGCGGGCAACAACGACTTTTATATGAACCCCAACGCGGTAGGTCTTCCTATCCACGGGGTTGAAATTAAGATCGAAAACCCGAATGACGAAGGCGTCGGCGAGGTCATCGTAAAGGGCGACAACGTTATGCTCGGTTATTACAACGATCCCGAGGGAACCGCACACGTTATGCGCGGCGGATACTTCCACACGGGCGATCTCGGCAGGTTCGACGACGACGGCTTCCTTTACATCACCGGCAGATGCAAGAACGTAATCGTCGCACAGAACGGCAAGAACATCTATCCCGAGGAGCTCGAGGAAAGACTTTCCGAAGAGACCTTCGTTTCCGAGGCGCTCGTTCTCGGCGTACCCAACTCCAAGGGAGGTACCTCCATCAAGGCGAAGATATTCCCCTGCATCGAAAAGATCAAGGAGCTTTACAACGACAAGGTGCCCTCCGAGGAGGATATCCGCAAGGAGATCGCGGCAGTAATCGCAAAGCTTAACGACAAGCTCCCCACCTATAAAAAGATCACTGTTACCGAAATAGTTTGGGAGGCATTCGAAAAGACTACCACCAAAAAGATCAAGCGCTTCGGCAACAACGTAAATTAAAAGCAAAAGGCTGTCATACGACAGCCTTTTTGTTGTGAGTTTGCAAAAGCTTTTCAGATGATTCACCGCATCGCAAGTACGAATATAGTGGATCGTTTCTCCTCTTCCGGAGCATAGGACAAATCGATTTAGATACGTCATCATCCGCTTCCCCCCTCAAAATACACAGTATACTCAAGCACAATATGGAATTACAGAAGTAAATTGTCAAGAAATATTAAAAAACTATTGATAAATATCCACAATAGTGATATAATGAACTAAACTATAAATATAGTTATTTCTATGAAAGGGAAAGTGGCATCTTATATGCCATAGGCACAGTTATGTTCTGCAAAAACTGCAACAACGAGATAGCTGACGATTCTCAGTTCTGCCCCGAATGCGGCGCTGACCTTTCCGAAGCTGTTGAAGAACAGAAGACTAACGAAGCTGAAGCTCCTGCCGAAGAAACCGTTGAAACGGCTCCCGTACAGGAAGCTGCAGAAAAATCCGGAAAGTTCGATTTTAACCAGATCGTTCCCAAGGTAAGAGAATCTCTTAAAAAGCACACCAAGTTCTGGATCGGCGGCGTTGCCGTTGTCCTCGCTCTCCTCATCGTAGTAAACCTTTCGGGCATCACGGGCTTCTTCGTAAAGCTCTTCGGCTCCGAGGAATCCTACGTACAGTACGTTGAAGAAAAGACTGTCGAAAGCGTCGTTGACGCAGGCACCTCTGTTTACGGCACTCTCCTCGACGTAGTTGATATGAACTACGGCGCTGAGGTTGAAGTTGATATCGAGCTCTCCAAGGACGCTATCAAGTCGCTTGAGGATGCTACCGATATGGACCTCGAATGGCTCAGCGATCTCGGTATGTTTATGTCGACCAACGTTAAGAAGGATGCGGCTTCCGCAAACGTCGGCGTTACGATCGGCAACAACGACCTTATCAACGTTGAAGCAATCATCGACGTTGCAGGCAAGCAGGCTTTCGTTGGCTTGCTCAACCTCAGCGACAAGTACCTCACCACCGGTGAGATCGAGCTTCCCGAAAACTTCAGCCTCGACATCGTTGCTGACCTCGCGAAGGCTCTCCCCTCCGAAGCTAAGGTAAACAAGCTTCTCGATAAGTACCTCAAGCTCGCTCTCGACCAGATCGATGACGTTTCCGAAGATAAGGAAACCATCAAGGCAGGCGACATCGAACAGAAGGTAACCGCTTCCAAGGTCAAGATCAAGCAGAAGACCGTCCTCGACATGGGCATCGCAGTTCTCGAGGAAGCAAAGGAAGACAAGGAAATCAAGGGCATCATCGTTGACCTTATCAAGGCTGCGCAGAAGCAGGAAATGCTTAAGGACTACGTAGGTGATATCGACGCTGACGAAGCATACGAATCCCTCGTTGCAATGCTCGACACCACCCTCGAAGGCCTCAAGGCTCAGAAGGACGCTATTCAGGACAACTCCACCGTTTGCGTCATCGTTGACTACATCGACGGCAACCACGAAATCGTCGGTCGTGAGATCAAGGTTCCCGCAGGCGAAGAAAACAAGACTGTATTCTCCTACGTAATGCCTCACAAGGGCAGCAAGTTTGCGTTCAAGGCTGAAGCAAGCGGTCTCAAGATCACCGGCGAAGGCAAGGACAACAACGGCGTTATTACCGGTGAATTCAAGGTTTCGGCAGCTGAAGAAGGCATGTCACTCTCCATCTGCACCATCGGCCTCGAAAAGTTCGATACCGACGCGCTCACCAAGGGCGAGATCAAGGGTACCGTTACCATTTCTCCCAACAAGGCAATCGGCAGCGCACTCGGCGGCTTCGGCAGCTCCGCTATCGGCTCGCTCGCATCTATCCTTGAATTCGACCTCCAGATCGTATTCGACGCAGGACTCGACAACGGCACCATCGAAATCAACGCTCTTGAAAAGGATGAGTTCTACGCAGGCATCACCTTGAAGTACAAGTCCGGCAAGGGCGACGGCGTCAAGATTCCTTCCGATAAGAAGACCTGCACCATCGAAGAAATGGATGAATACCTCGAATCTCTCGACTTTGACAAGATCGTCAAGGCTCTCAAGAAGGGCAAGGTCGACAGCGACATAATCGATATGGTTGAGCAGGCACTCGAAGGCATTGAAGAAGGCGGATTTGATATCAGCGGCCTTCTCGGCTCCTCTGTACCCAGCTTCGGCTCCTCTGTTCCCAGCTTCGGCTCCTCTGTTCCCGACTTCGGTTTCGGCGGCTCCGAATACGAAGACAGCTACAACGACGAGGTATACGTTGAAGAAAACGTCTGGGGCTAATAATACTTAATAATCAATAATAATCGGCGCTGTGAAATATCAGCGCCGTTTATATCGGTGTAATTATGGAAATCAAGATCAACGGTATAAAAAAGAAATACGGCAAAAAGGAAGTGCTCAAGGGCGTCAGCCTTTCTGTGCCGTCGGGCAAATGCGTCGGCATCCTCGGCGGTAACGGCTGCGGCAAATCGACCCTGCTTTCGATTCTTGCAGGCATCCAGCCCGCGGACGGCGGCGAGTTTCTCTGCAACGGGAAAAACCTGCTTGCAAGCTCGAAGGAAAGATCGAAGCTTGTCGGATACATCCCGCAGGGCACCCCGCTTATCGACGAGCTTACGGCGAGGGATAACCTTTCGCTGTGGTATACGAAGGAAGCAATGGAAAAAGAGCTTCGCGACGGCGTGCTTAAGATGCTCGGCGTCGACGAGTTCCTGAACGTTGCAGTTTCCAAAATGAGCGGCGGTATGAAAAAGCGCCTTTCGATCGGCTGTGCTGTTGCAAGCAAGCCTCCGATATTGCTTCTTGACGAAGCGATGGCGGCGCTTGACATTGCCTGCAAGCAAAAGATCTTCACTTATATCAAGGGGCACGTGGCTAACGGCGGCACCGTGCTTTTGGTAACGCACGACGTTATGGAGCTTGAGCTTTGTGACGAATGGTATATCATCAAAGACGGCGTTGCCACCCCCTTTAAGTACGAAGGAGACACGGAATTACTAATCCGAAGCTTTTAAGATGAAACCATATTTTACTTTACAATGTAAAAGAGTATCGAAGGTTTTCGTTTCCATTCTTACCGTTACCTTAGCACTCGCGCTCGGCATTTCGGTCGCGCTTGTCGGTATGATAAGCTCGCACGCCAACAGCGAGGAAAATCAGGTGTTTATCATCGGAATCACCGGTGATATGGAGAACGAGTATCTCAAGTGGGGTCTTGCAGCCGTGCAGGCGTTTGACGACACGAGATTCTCGATGCAGTTCGTGCAGATGGGGGAGGAGGAAGCGATCGAAAAGCTTTCAAACGGCATCCTCACAGCATACATCTGTCTGCCGAGCGGATTCGTCGAGGGAGCTTTGACCGGCGATCTCGAGCCAATCAGATTTGTGACGACCCCCGGTGCAAGCGGCGTCGTTACTATGTTTAAGAATGAAATAACCGCCGCTATCGTCGAAACAGTCATCGACACCCAAAAGGGCACCAACGGCATAGGCGATGCGGCAGTCGATCAGGGCGTCGGCGAGCTCAGAGGCGACCTGCAATACAACATAAGCCTTAAGTACGTCGAGCTTATACTCAGCCGCGGCGATATGGTAACCGTCGATATTTTGGGTATATCGAACGGGCTTTCATTGGTAGAATATTATATTTGCGGCTTTGCTCTGCTGTTTTTGATGCTTATGGGCTTGCCGTTCGTAACGATATATACGCACAAGGACGACTCGTTAAACAGACTTCTGCTCTCAAAGGGCTTTTCCTATAAAAAGCAGGTGCTTTGCGAATGGGCGGCACACTTCATTTCCCTGCTTTGCCTCGTACTCGTAATCGCACTGCTGATCTCCTGCGCACTGCTTATATTGCCCGAAAACGATCTTATCCCCGACACAAAAGAGCTACTGTCGCTTCTGCTTTATCTCATTCCCGTCATTGTGATGCTTTCGGCATTCAACCTGATGCTGTTTGAGATATCCAAAAACGTCGTCAGCGGCGTTCTGCTTCACTTCTTCTCGACTCTCCTGCTTTGCTATATTTCGGGATGTCTTTACCCGATATACGCATTCCCCGAGATCATACAGAAGCTCGACTATATACTTCCGACCGGCATCGCACGTGCAAACCTCTCGTCTGCCTTCGTGGGCGAATGCAACAGCTACGCGCTCATCGGAACGCTGATTATGGCGGTACTGTTCTACGCGGCTACCGTCGCATCGCGCATGCGCAAAACTCTTTCAAACAGGGAGGCATAGGCGATGAAAAGACTTTTTAAATGGTTTTTGATGCTGAATAAGCGGCTTTATAAAAAGCCCTCGTTCATCGCAATACTTCTTATCATACCCATCGCAATATTCTCGCTTGGGCTCGTTGCATCCCTCGAAAGCGGCTTTTTAAGAATAGCTCTCGCAGAAACCGACTGCGACGACGTTATCTCGTCCGAGATAATCCAAAAGCTTCAAGGAAACGACTCGCTCCTTCAATTCGTCGTGGTAGACGATCCTGTAACGGCGACACAAATGGTACGCAACGGCGACGCCGATGCGGCATGGATATTCGCCGAGGGAATGAAGGAAAGCATAGATCAGTTCGTGCAGTACGGCGAAAGCGAAAACCCGATAGTGACCGTTATAGAGCGCGAGCAGACGGTATTCTCGCGCGTTGCACGCGAAAAGCTCACGTTTACGCTTCAGCATTACGCAACCAAGGCATATTACGTTAGCTTCGCACGAGCAAGCTCCGAGACTTTGAACGCGCTTACAGACGAACAACTCATCGAATACTTTGAAAACACAAGCTATTCAAGCGATCTGTTTGTTTACGACACCGCAGGCGAGATCAGCGAAGAAATGCCCGAGGCTGACTATATTTCGGCTCCCATAAGAGGATTTCTTGCCGTCGTTGCGATGCTCAGCGGCTTGGCGGCGGTGCTCTTCTTTATGCAGGATCAGGAAAGCGGAACCTTCTCGTGGGTTCCCGAAAACAAGCGCATCTACGTCGCGTTCGCCTGCATTCTCATAGCGGTGCTGAACGTCGGCGCGGTAGTACTTATCGCACTTGCCGTTGCAGGGCTTTCGGTTTCGATCGCGGCAGACATAGTGTATATGATCTTCTTTGCGATATGTGCATCCTGCTTCTCGCTGTTATTGCTTCAGATCTTCAGATCGATCAGGCTCTTCGCATCGGTCATCCCGATGCTCATCACACTGATGATGGTCATCTGCCCGGTAATATACGATTACCGTAACATCCGACCTATACAGCACCTCTTCCCTCCCACGTTCTTTATAAACGCGGCATACGAGAAGCATTATATAATCTATATGATCGTGTATTCGTTGATCTGCTCTGCGCTGATCTTCGTTTTAAGACGCTTCAAGCGTGTCAAATAGCCAAGCGTCGATTTTCATCCGAAAGGACAAAAAAATCACCTGTTTTACAACAGGTGATTTCTTTTTTGCTATAAATTATTCAGCTTCCTGAACCTCAGCCTCGGGAGCGTTCTTCTTAACGCTTGCGATGCCGTTTTCGCAGCTTGCCTTAGTCTTGTAGCCTTCAGAGGTAGCGATAACCTCGCCGTTCTTAGCCTTAAGACGGAAGCGATATTCGCCTGCCTTGTCCTGGTACATTTCAAACTTGGGGTGCTTAACTGCTTCGAAGCCTTCGACGGTCTGGTCTTCGATTTCGCCTACGCAGTTGTTCTTGACGCTTTCGATACCCTTGAGGCATGCAGCCTTGGAGGAATAAACTTCAGAGGTAGCGATAACTTCGCCGTTACCTGCCTTGAGGTCAAACTTAACGCCGGTAGCGGTTTCTCTTACAACGAACTTGCCCATTTAAATAATTTCCTTTCAAATTTGAATTTTTTGGTTTTTAGTATTATAACACGTTTTCGTGCTAAAATCAAGTACTTTTTAAAGTCGCGATTATTTGTTCTTTTTGAAAATTTCCTTGTAGTCTGCCGCCGCGAAGATACTGCAAACGAGTACGATCAAGGCATAAAGCACCGACATACCGGTAGGAAGCGTTTCCTTGAAGGTGAGCTCGAAAAGCCACATATAAACGGGAATGTTGAAAACCAATGCCCATGCGGCATAGGTTACGTTCAAAGCCATAGCCTTTGCAGCACCGATTTCGTTGATAGCCTTGTAATAGAAGAGATAGGAAACCGTCGCAAAGAAGCCTGCGATAACGATAACGGGAATAATCAAGCCGCTTACACTAAAGTTGAAGAGCTCAGCGGTGATCTTCCAGCCCTCTACCAAGCTGTGGTTGCCGACACAAAGGCTTACAATGGGGATAAGTATAATGCCGTTGAATAATGCAGAGGTGGTTTGACGAATCTGCAACGCCTGCTCGTCGGTAACCTCGCCGTCCTTCATGCTCTTTGCAAGGATAACAGCCTCAATGCCCCAACCGAATGCGCAAAGCAACGCGCCGATAAAGCCAAGGAGGAAGTTTTCGGTTGCCATACCGTCGGTAATACCGAGCGCAAATACGCCGCAGAGGGTGATTACCAAAAAGATCCACTGATACCACTTCATTCTTTCCTTCAAGAAGAAGTATGCGAGAACCGTGCCGATTGCAGGGAAAATTGCGCTTGCAACAGCGCCCATAATACCCATGTAGTTAATGCACATAACGTAGCCTGTCATACCGATAGGTCCGCCGATAATTGCCGCAATTGCAACCCATTTACCGCTCTTGGTCTTGAATGCATTCCAAACGTTCTTTATATTTCCGCGAACGCCGTTATAGGCAGTTGCGAAGATAGCAGAGCAAAGGTCGTGAAGAAAGGTTGCAACCAACGGTGCGAGAAATGCGAAATCCGCCAACGGAGAAAGCGAAAGCGCGCCCCATAAGAGTGCGGTTTCTACTGCCCAGGTAATACCTGCGATAATGCCGGGAAACATACTGTGTACCTCCTAAATTGTTTATTAAAGTGAATTGAACGCGATAAGGTTATTCTTGAGTCTTGCGTAGCGCTCGACAGCCCAGTCCTCCATCGGCTGTCCGTCGTAGGGCACGCGAGCCTTCGCCCAAAGGGTCCAGAGATAGTCAACGTAGATCTTATTTGCAAGGAAATGCTTTCTGTCGGTAAGTGTGGGGGTCCTGCCGAGGTATTCGCTGAGGAGAAGCTCATCCTGCTCTTCACCGAAGGATGCCTCGATGGAAACGTCCGCAACGTCCCACATACCGTCGTTCATGCCTGCGTATTCCCAGTCGATAAGGTACATCTTACCGTTACCCTCGACCCAGTTTTCGCAAAGCGGATCGTTGTGGCAGGGCACGCTCTTGGGGTTGACGAGCGAGTCGATCTCCTTTTTGATCGCCATGACCTGTGCCTTACTTTCGGCATAGTCGTCAAACATGGGAACCTTCATATCTGCGATGATCTTTTCATATCCCGCCGCCATATCGAACACCTCGAAGGGAACGCCGGTATCAACGCCGCAGTTATGAATGATCTTGTAGACCTCTGCCATCTGACGAATGTGCTTAGGCTCGTGAAGAAGCTCCGAGTTCATCGTAACAGCGTTCGGGATATACTCGGTCACCTTCGAGCCGTCATTGCCGAAATAGAGCATCTTAGCATCGATGCCGAGGTCGCAGGCAAGCGTGGTGCTTATCTTTTCGTCGCTTCTAACGATAAGCTCCTCGGTTCCTTCGCCGGGGATACGAACGACGTATTCCTTTCCGTCCTCAAGAGTGACGTGATAGGTATGGTTGGTAAGTCCGCCCATACGCGAAACGCTTTTGTAGCTGTCGGTGCCGAGCACCTCGGAGAGAAGTCGCTTGATCTCGAGCAAATCCTTTTCGATGATTTCTTTCATGCTTATACCTCCCTTAATTCTTTGCTTTCGTAAGTGTATTCGTAAATTTTACCTTTTACTGTAAATCTGACGCCTGCCGCTGCGTTGTTTTTATCCTTATACGCGGTGACCTCGGTGATTTCCGATTCACGGCAGTCGAGCTGTGCCGCAACGCTTTTAAGGATGAGCGAGCGTGTATCGTCTACGTAGCTTTCGTCGAACACTCTCAATTCATCGAGCGTGTCAAACTCAAATATCACGTCGTCGGAATAGCGGCGGATCTTCATTTTGAGTTCGTCGAGATGCTCCATAAATATAGATTCCCACAAAAGATTTGCGGTTTCGGGAAGCTCGTAGATCGATTCGAGAATTTCCAAGAAGCTCTTGCTGAATTTCTCATCCCAAAACGTGTGACCGAGCATAAACCAAGCGTCTCTGCCTCCGACGGTAACGCTGTTTATGAATCCGTCCTCGGATTCGGTCATACACCATTCCTTGGTATCGCCGTCGGCATAGACAGCGGCGTAATAAGCCGAATCAACCTCGGATTCGAAGGGGTTTTCGGAAAAATAGTTGTCCGACGAGCAGACGTAGCTGTTTTTCAGATAATCCTTCACGACGTAAATGCTCGCGTTATTATTACGGGTAAGGAAATCGTTGTTTTCTACGATGATAACACCGAATTTATCCTTGAGATACATAAAGCTTTCCTTCATATATCCTACGACAACGATGATCTCGTCGATACCCGCCTCACGCAATTGGCGTATCTGGCGCTCGATAAGCACCTCGCCCTTGACCTCGATGAGCGCCTTGGGGCGCTCGTAGGAGAGCGGTGCGAAGCGGCTCGCGGTGCCCGCCGCCATAATTATAGCGTTATCTACCTTAAATGCCATATTTTCTCCTCATCAAGGAAGCTTGTGCTCCTTAAGTACGATCGAAGAGCCGTAAATCTCCCAGTCGCTTCTATCCCAGATATTGTCGGTGATAGAAGCCCAACGGCCTGCCTTGAAGGTGTTGCCGTTATTCTTCGCGGGGTTCCATTCGTGCGAAAGCAATATCATCTGATCGTGTGCATACTTTTCGTCGTTATTGATGGGCTTGCCGGTGAAGGGGTTTATCGGGTTCGAAATAGTGCCGTTCGTAGCGATAGTGGGAACGTCGGCGTTCGTCATAAACTCGTTAGAAGTGGTAAATGCGCCCTTCGAGTTGAAATCCTTAACCATAAACAAGGGGAAGAAATTCGACATATCGTCGCCGCCGTGAATCAGCTCGGGCGTCTGGTTAAGATAATAACCGTGGTCGGAAACGATAATGATCTTGGTGTTGTCGTAAACACCCTCCTCGCGGAGCCAATCGAACCAATTTCCGAGCTCGACAAGGCTTGCGGCGTTCGACTGATAGTGGGTGAGCTGCTCCTCGGTCTCGATGTTTATCGTCTTGCCGTTTAACGTGAATCGGTTGGGATTCGACTTTTCGTATTCGGTGTTATCGATTTTACCCGAGGGAACAAACTGAGGCTCCTGCATCATCATAGGCTCGTGCGGAGCATCGTTATAAAGGAAGAGGAAGTTTTTCGAGTCGTCCTTCTTTATCTGCGCGATATTGTCGAGATTACGCAATACCTCAAAGGGCTCCATAAAGTTCTGCTTATATCCCTGCGAGGTCGTCATGCTTGTGACAACATAGCTTGTATATTCGTTGACAGCGGTTTCGTGATAGCCACCGCCGCCGTACACTGCCGGCTGAATGAACAGCGGAAGCGTTTTCATATAAGCAAACGTGAAGAAGTTACGGTTATTGCTGGTGATATACGCATCCTTCATATCCGAATTACCGTATACGCCCTCGGTCAGATAGGTCGAAATGCCGTCGTAGCCGTCGTAGATGGACATATCGGGGATGTTCTGATAATTCGCATAGGGAGCGTCGCAAACGGTTACGTCAAAGCCGTTCTGTGAGAAGAGCACGGGCATAACGAGAAGCGCTTCGTTATGCTTTTGCAAAAGCGTTTCCTGATCGCGCTTATTGATTTCAACAGGGGTATATTCATAACCGCCCATCAGCGCGGGGACGCCCATATTCGTATGACCGCCGTAGGAAATAGTGTTGTTATAGAAGGTAAAGCCCTGATATTTTTTATCAAGACCCTCAACCTCGTTGAAGATATAGGGAACGTATTCCGCCATACCGCGGTCGAGCATAATTACGACGACGTTCTGACCGTCCTTGCTCAAATTGAACTGCGGCATTCCGTCTTCCATTTCGCCGATCTTGACCGCCTTTACGGTCTTGCCGATCGTTACGCTGTTGATGCTCGCCATAACGAATACGGCGAGAACACCGGTGATGAGCACCGTCTTGACCTGCTTCGACCATTTTGTGACGACAAAGAAGAGCAGGAAGGACAGCAAGAGGATAACAACGAAGTTGATCGTCTGCTGAGTAAGCGAAAATCCGAATCCGCTCAGATACTGAAGCTTATTCGTGAGCATACCGAGCTTTGTGCCGAAGAACATATAGTTTACTATCGCACAGATGCTCATTATGAAGAGCGAGCGCTCGAAAATAACCTTACCGTTATCGCTCGCGAGCCAATAAAAGACGTTGAACCAGATAAGGAAGGTGCCCGCCGCAAAGGCAAAGGCGGAAACCATAAACCAAAGCGGATGGTAGAAATAGGTCACGTCAATGTAATCGGTCGGCGATGCGTTGATTACGTTCGAGGGGATAAGCAAGCCGATGGTCACGGTGAGCAAAAGCGCAGAAAGCACAAAGAGCTTTTTGTCGGGCTTTGCGGTCATAGGCTTGAACTCAAGCTTAAGGATCTTAACCAAAAGCTTCCAGATCCAGGGAAGCTGAAGCGCAAATCCCACGATCCAAAGCGCATCCTTCGCCATAGCGTAAGCCTCGTTTTCGATAAGGAGACTGCCGAGTATCGCACAGACACCAAGCACCGCAACGAGGACTGTAATGACCTTTTTCGGGTTCTTGAGCTTATAGAAAATATTCTTTATCAACGAGAAAACGTTATTGAGCGTCCAATAGAATACCAAGCCCGCGGGGGACTGATAAAGGAACACAAGGAAGAATATTGCGATACCGTAAAGCTGGATTTTGGTCTTCAAGGGGAAACCCTTAAGATAGATCGCACTCGAAACGACGTTAATAAGCGTCATAAGTATCGGCAAAAGGTTTAAGGTGATCCCGCCGATAAACAAAAGTCCGTCGGGAGAGCCGAGATCGTCAATGGGACCCAGCTTTGCGCCGCTCAATGCGGGAAGCGTCGACAGGAACTGATACGCCGCCATAAAGAAGGGGATCTCCAAAAGCAGCGATACCGAGCCCTTGAGCACGTCGGTAGGCTTATAATTGTTCTGGCGATAATAGGTCTGAAGCATCATCATACGCTCATCGCCCGAGAAGGTCTTCTTGATGTGGTCGACGCCGTCGCGAAGCTTTTCTTCAACGTCGCGTGCCTGCTCCTGCATAGCGTCAGCGCGTCTGTAAAGCGGCAAGACGAGCAGGTTCATTGCAAGGCTGAGCATTATAATAGCAACAGCGGGGTTATTCGTTATATAATATCCGAGCGTAAAGATGTACTCGAATACCAGCTTCAGCGGACCTATAAGCAAGGTCTCCAAAATACTGAAAAACGGCATTTTACTTCTGCTCTCCTTCCCTGCTCAGTTGAGCGTATTTATCTACAAGGTAATCAACTGTTCTTTCGGCACCCTTGGAGAAATGCTCCCAGGTATCAGCCTTTGCCTTGGCTCTGCCGGCGGCATACTTAGGATCCTCAAGACATTCGTCGATAAGGCTCTTAAGATCGCCCATGCTTTCGTCGGTAAGCTTACAGCCGATTCGGGGCAGGGTCTCGGTAGTCCAGAGCGGCTTCTTGAGCCACCACGCGTCGTAGGGACTGAGATCGAAGTTCGGGTCGGTGTAGATGACCGGCTTATCGTAAACGAGCGTAAAATCGAAAATTACGCCCGAAAAGTCGGAAATAAGTATATCCGAGCGGCGCAGCACGTCGAAATTATCGGTATCACGGTTCCATTCGAGATTTTCGGAATCGGGATACTGCTTCATGATCTTTTCGATCATATCCTTTTCGGAAATAAAGGTCTGCGGGTGAGGACGCACTATAACGTGATATCCCGTCTTCAGAAGCTCGTCGATGATCTTGGTGCCGTACACCTTAAATATCGCACTCGGGCCCCACGAGGGTGCGAGCAGTACGGTACGGGGATGCTCGGGTGCGGGACCCTCGACCTCGAGGCGCTTTGCCATTTCGTCCATATAAGGAATGCCTATTTTGTGAAGCTCCTTAGCGGGAAGGTTACGCATTTTTTCCATCAGGCGGACGTCCTCAGCCTGATACTCACCCGAAAGCAGCACCGCGTCGTAATAGTCGATACCGAACATACGGTATAGGCAGATCTCGCTTGCGGCGTGGGGGATATGCACGTAGTAATCGACGCCCTTCGAGCGCTTCCACTGATAAACCTCGAGACCGGGGGTGGTGGATAGCAATATCGACGCGTTAAGGAAGTTCAGCTTGGTATACATCTTGTTTCCCTCCCCGATATACTCCGCCTTGACGTGCTCCAAGCCGCATTCAAGCGCCTTGTCGTCGGGCGAAGCGGTGAGGTAAAGCACGTCGATTCCCCGCTTGTCAAATTCACGACAAACAGGCTCAAAAATCGACCAATAACGCTTGTTGTCCGAAAAGATCGCAAAAGGCACCTTGTCTTCGGACACCTTTGCCTTGCCGCCGGTAATGCCCTGGCGAAGCTTCATAAAAAAGGTTCTTGCAGAATATACGCCTGCACCCAAAACGCCCACCAGAACGGTGAAAAGCATACTGCCGGTGCCGGGATCGATGTACATCATAATATTCTCCCTGCCGCCGAAAACCGACGGCTCATTGTTTTCGCTTAAAATAATCTTAAATATTGTGTTGATTATATCACATCAAGCTCACCAAATCAATAGCAAAATGAGCTTTTTGACCGTTGATTATATTATATATGTAAATAAATCATAAACAAAAAGGACGGTTTTCCGTCCTTTTCAGGTTTTATCAATATTCGGAAACGAGAATACAGGCAACCGTGTCGACCCCGGGTGCGCCCTTTGAAAGCGCCACAAATACCGTGGCGTCCTTATCGGCAAGCTCAATAGCGGCGTCGGTAACGTCGTAAACCTTATCAACGTATTTGTTCAGATCCGCCACCGCCGAGCAGATGACGCATTTACCGCCCTTGATTGCGGAGAATGCCTCCATTTCCGCCTTCACCGAATCCATATCACCATCAAATCGTTTAAAATTCGCCTTTCCGCAATTGGTAAGCAGACTGCTTATATCCTCCATATCCGCGCCAATAAGCGTTTCTGCATACATCGGCTGCATAATGCATTCACAGACGTATCTTGCGTCGGTCTCGCTTTCGATGCTCAGCAGGCAGTCGCAGCCGGGCGAAAGCTTATCGACTCCCCCTCTAATCAAAGCAACAGTCGTCTTTTTTGCCTTTTTTGCGACCGTTGCGATGGAATTGACTGCGTCTATCCCCTCTTCTGCATCTGCAATTACGATTATAAGCTGAGTGTCGTTAAGCAACGCCTTGGTTACAAAATCCGAAACCCTGACGTCCGACATAACGTACTTGATCCTGTCGTCCGCATAGTATCCGTCGATTTCGGAATAAAGGCTTGTCGAAATATATCTGACCGCCTGCGCGCCGTAGCCGCCGACGCCGATGATTTTCGTGTTCTGAGATATCTGTTCCATTGTTGTCCTTTCACTTCAAAGAAGCTGTTGCGAATCGACGCAACAGCTTACTTTTATCAGAGATATGCGTTTTTAAGAAGCGTTACCGCGACGAGCACGATGAGGAAGGAGGTATTGACAAGCGTAAACTTGATCATATACTTCTTCAAGCCACCCGGCTGATGCTTCAAAAATTCCTTCAAGGTGATAAGGCTTGCAAGCGAGGATATGATTATGCCGAGCGAGCCGATATTTACCGCAACAAGCAGGTCGCTGTAGTTTGAGGTGAACTTGGAGAGGAATATCGCCGTGGGAACGTTACTGATAAACTGGCAGGAAATGATACCCGCAAGAAGAGTGTTATCTGCAACGATACCCTCGATAAACTGCTGTATCACGCCGATTCTCGCCATATTGCCCGAGAATACGAAGAATACGCAGAAGGTCGCAAGCAGTGCATAGTCAACCTGAGCAAAGCGCTTTCTGTCGACGATAAGCACGGTAAGAATTACCAATCCAAGCGTGATAAAGTGCGGAATAACGCGGAAAATACTGAGAATTACAACCACGAAGAGCACAACGTAAACCGAAAGCTCTTTTTTCTTGATATCAAGCTTTTCGTCGTTCTTCAATACAAGCGTTTCGTTCTTGATGAAGAGTCTTACGCAGATGAAGAGACCGACCGCAACGGTGACCATCTGAAGGAAGAGCACTCCGCAGAATTCAAGCGTCGGAACGTTGTAATAGTTGTAGATGTACATATTCTGAGGGTTGCCGTGCGGGGTGACCATACCGCCCATATTTGCCGCGATAGTCTGCATAATAAAGGTTATTGCAAGATACTTATCGTTGCCGGTGGAATGGAGCACGATAAAGGTAAGCGGCAGGAAGGTGATGAGCGACATATCGTTGGCAACGATCATATCGAACAAAAAGGTTCCGTAGATCAATGCATACACGACGGCGCGTCTTGTTTTGAAGAGACCGATCATGGTTCTCGAAACAAGCTCGAAAACGTTTGTGTTCTTCAAGCCCGCAACAACGGCAAGCATACAGAAGAGAAGCACAAGCGTCTTGACCTCAAAATAGTTAAGGTACTCTGCGTCGGGTGGAATTATGAAGCAGGTCACGATCATAAGCACGAACGCGATCGACAAGACGACTTCCTTCTTCACAAAGCCCCAGACAGCGTTTTTAACCTTTGCAAATGAACTCATTGTTTCCTCCTGAGATCGATCAGTCGTCGATCTTTTCACCGATTCTTGCTTCCTTGATGCCGTTGCGGCGGCAGTATTCCTGAGCAAGCGAGCCCTCGTTACAATATACGACTACCTTGTCCTCGCAGCCGTCGAACATACCCCAGCCCATATCCTTAACAGAGTCGGGGATGATAACGGTATCAAGGCTGGTGCAGCCTCTGAACGCACAGTCGTCGATCTTTACGACGCTGTCGGGAATTTCGATCTCATCGAGAAGAGTACAGTTGCAGAACGCGCCTTCACCGATCTCGTTAACACTATCGGGCATGGTGATACGGTTGAGCTTCTTGCTGTCGCAGAATGCCCAGTCGCTGATAACGGTGACGCTGTCGGGAATATCGTACTGAACCTCACGGCTGTTTGCGGGATATGCGATAAGCACGGACTTGTTCTTGTTGAAGAGAACGAAGTCGTTACCGTCACGCTTGTTGGGCTCGGACTTGTAGTGCATATTCTTGGGCTCGACACGGATCGACTTCATATTTTCACAGCCTCTGAAGGGGGCGTCGGAAATACTGATAACGGTCGAGGGAATGGTAACGTTTACAAGAGACTTGCAGTTCTTGAACGCGCTCTTACCGATCTTACGAAGACCAACGGGAAGCTCAACGGAGGAAAGGCTGGTACAGCCATTGAACACAAGGTCGTCGATCTTGGTTACGTTATCGGGAATAACCACCTTTTCGAGGCCTACACAGTCGGAAAATGCGTTTTCACCGATGATGGTAAGATTTGCGGGAAGCTTGATGGTCTTAAGACCCTTACAGGAGTTGAACACGCCGCCGTAAAGCTCGGTAAGTCCGTCGGGAAGAGTAACGTCCTCGAGGGTCGCACAGTTTTCGAACGCACGCTCGCCGATCTTGATATGATCGTTTTCAACAACGAGCTTGGTCATGCTTACGCAGTCACGGAACGCACTTTCGCCGACTCTGCCGGTCTTTGCGGGGATGCGCATCGATGTAAGCCTGTTACAGCCGCGGAATGCTTCCTCCTCAATCTCCTCAAGCGATTCGGGGAGATTGATGGTCTTGAGCTGGGTCCTCGACTTGAACGCGCTTGCACAGATAACGCGAACGCCGTCGTCAACGTCGATGCTTTCGCCGTTGTCCTCACACTTGGTAAGTCTGCCGTCATCAAGAGTAAGGCGGTCCATAGCCTCTGCGGGAAGGTCGCGCACCATCGACTTGACAAGCTTTTCCATATCGTCAGCAGTGCTGTGGTGAGTGTTATTGAGAAGAATTTCAAAAGCGGGAGGAACCGTCGTTTCCGCATCGAGGAAGATGGGATAGAGGCGCTTGCCGTTTTCGCGAGCGCAGATGATCTCCATGCCGCAGAAGGGCGAGTTCATCGATGCATCGGAAACGAAGAGAACTACTGCAGAGCAGTTTTCGATTCTGTGGCGAAGCTCGTCTCTGAAGTCGTTGCCGTTTTCGCAGGATTCGTCGTACCAGATGCGGTATTTTCTGTCATAAAGAGCATCGAGTATGGGATAAACCCGAGCGGTATCTCTGTGCGAATAGCTGACGAAGAGATAGGGCTCGCTACCGTTATAAGCCTCAAACTTGGTGAATATCAAGGGGAATTCGCCCTCGACGGGAGTTTTAGGGGTTTTCTTGGCGGTTTGATTTGCCATAGCGGGTACCTCCTGAAATTATACAATGAATATTATTAATGAAGAATAACGAGACTTTGCCTTTTAAGCAATTTAATATATTATAGCACCTTGATTTTTCATTGTCAATCGATTTGCTCCTCTTTTTTGCCTTTTTTGTGTTAATTTGTTAATAAATACAGTTTTTTTGACTGCTACCAACGGTTGACCTTTTGTGCTTGACAGCCGCGCATATGCGTGTTAAAATAAGCTCAAGGACAGCGTACTGCAGGCGCGAGTCCGACTACAACACGAAAGGAGGGGCAGTATATGATCTCTTCACTGCATTTCGGCAGTGTCGTATTGCTCGCCCCGAGGAAGAGTCGCTAACGCTCTTCAAATAAGCGAGTAATAGTAAGACGGGGTCGCGTATTTTACGCGCGACTCCGTTCTTGCCATGTTTTTTACGTGCGACACTCCTTATTCGAGCCACTCGGCAAGGTCCGACCTCGCATCTATACGTATTTTATCGGAGGACACGCACATTTTATGAATCTGCCCATTGGCGAAAACATCAGACAGCTTCGCACGGAGGCGGGAATGACACAGCGCGCACTCGCATACGAACTGCGCGTCAGCATTCAGGCGGTTTCCAAGTGGGAACAGGGGCGATCCTATCCCGACATCACCCTGCTTCCGCTTATAGCAAGCCTGTTTTCGGTATCCGTCGACAGACTGTTTACAATTTAACAAAAAAGCAATCGACCTTCATCGGTATCGATTGCTTTTTGTTTTTTTGCAAAATTAATAAAACATAAACATTTTGCAAAACATTGATAAACATCAACCGTCTATACTGTGCCCGTAAGCTAAAAACAACACGAAAGAAAGAGGTAACACAATGGCAAATTTTCTCAAGAAGGCATTTAACGACATGAAGGAAAGCGCAAAGCTCAGCACGAGGTCGACAAGGCAAACTTCAATGCAGCCAAGGCAGAATCCAAGGCACAGTGGGAGGAAGCAAAGGCAATGGGAAAACCCGAAAATCACAAGAAAATGATGCAGGAAAAGCGCGATTCTCAGATCGCGGAGGCGGAAAAGCGCAAGGAAGAAGCAGAAAAGCGCATCGAAAGCGCAAAGAACAGATAATCGACCAAATCTCAAAAAGACAAGTCTTGTATAAAAAATCGAGAAAAAACGATTTCGTAAACAAAACAGAAACATTTTTGTGCTACAATGTAAAAAACAGATTACCGAGGTGGCAGGATGTTTAAGATATTGGTCGTAGAGGACGACAAGGATTTGAATAAAACCGTATGCTCGTTTCTTAACGGAAGCGGATACGAATCGGTCGGCTGCCTGAACGCCGACGACGCATACGACGCGCTGTATCGCGACACGTTCGACCTTATCGTTTCGGACATAATGATGCCGAACGTCGACGGCTTTGAATTTGCGCGCAACGTACGCGAGCTTAACGACAACCTGCCGATACTTTTTATGACCGCGCGGGACGATATCGCGTCCAAGCAACGCGGCTTCCGCATCGGCGTCGACGATTATATGGTCAAGCCCATCGATCTCGACGAGCTTTTCCTGCGTATCGGTGCATTGCTTCGCCGTGCAAAAATAGCCTCGAGCCGAAAGCTCGAAATAGGCGGCTTTACTATGGATGCCGACGAGCGCACGGCGTATCTCGACGGTGAGGAGATATCGCTGACACACAGAGAGTTTTCGATACTTTACAAGCTGCTTTCATACCCCAAAAAGACCTTCACGCGCACACAGCTTATGGACGAATTCTGGGACGCGGACACCGAAACCGCACCGAGAGCAGTCGACGTCTATATGACAAAGCTCAGATCGAAGCTTCACGACTGTGAGGACTTCGAAATCAAAACGGTGCACGGGCTCGGGTACAAGGCGGTGATAAAATGAAGAAGCCTACGCTCAAAAGTGTGTTGAGCTCGCTCAACAGCTTCTTACTGTTCTTCTTTACCGTAGGATTTATCGTTTCCTGCTGTATGATGCTGTTTTTGAGTATCCTGGCAAACACTATGGAGCTCACGCTTACCTCCGACAATATTGCCATCGCCGCAAAGGTAACGTTTTGGAACGTAATTCTGATCTCGTTTCTGTTCAAATTCGCCGATTACATCCGCCGCAAAATAATGGTCGACCGTCCGACCAAAGTCATCACAGAATCGACCAAAAAGATCATGTCCGGTGATTTCTCGGTTCGCATCAAGCCTATGCAAAGCTCGGGCATGGAGGGCTTCAATCGGATTGCTATGGCGATCAACAAAATGGCTGAGGAGCTAGGCAGTGTGGAGACCCTGCGTTCGGATTTTATCGCAAACGTTTCGCACGAAATGAAGACTCCGCTTGCGGTGATGCAGAACTACGGCACGCTTTTGCAGGACAAAAGCATAACCGAATCCGAAAGGATCGAATATGCCAAGGGCATCACCGATGTCTCCCGCCGTATGGCTGAAATGATAACCAATATCCTGAAGCTTAACCGACTTGAAAATCAACAGATATTTCCAAAGCACGACAGCTTCGACCTTGGAGAGCAGCTTTGCGACTGTCTGCTTCGGTTTGAAGACGTTTGGGAAAAGGCGGGAATAGAAATCGAAACGGATATTGCCGAGGGGCTGACCGTCAACACCGATGCCGAGCTGTTGAGCCTCGTTTGGAGCAATCTCTTCTCGAATGCGTTCAAATTCACCGAAAGCGGAGGGAGCGTATTCGTTTCGCTTACCGACGACGGCGATCACGCGACCGTAACCGTCCGCGACAGCGGATGCGGAATGGCGCCCGAAACCGGCAAGCATATTTTCGAGAAATTCTATCAGGGCGACACCTCTCACTCGTCGCGCGGCAACGGACTCGGACTCGCGCTCGTAAAGAGGGTTATCGACATCACGCAGGGTGAAATAACCGTAGAAAGCGAGCTCGGAAAGGGCTCGGAGTTCACAGTAAGGGTACCTAAATGAAAAGTAAGCTTTTAAGGTCACTCCTCTTCCCTGCTACGTCGGTATTGCTGATGCTGACGCCGTTTGCAATCGTATTTCTCGTGTATTCGATGGTCTTCTGCGGAAGCGAGTCGGCAGTCGCGATAGCATCCTACGTCATCGCGTCATACACGCTGACGGTTTGGTGCATTAAAATCCCGTCGATGATCAGATTTTTTAAGTGCTTCAGCAAAAGCAATAAATACCTGAATATGTGGAAAAGCGATCCCCGCTTAAGGATAAAGCTGACGCTTTACGGCACGCTTTTATGGAACACGGCGTATTCCCTGCTTCAATTGGGTCTCGGCTTTTACCACTCGTCGTTTTGGTATTTCTCGATGGCGGGATACTATATTTCGCTTGCCGCGATGCGGTTCTATCTGGTGAAATACACCCGCAAAAAAGAAAACAATATGCTCGAGGAGCTTAAAAAATACCGCATATGCGGAATAGTCTTTCTCGTTATGAACCTTGCGGTCTCCTTAATGATCTTCTTTATGGTTTATTGGAACCGCACCTTCACTCACCACCCGATAACCGCCATTGCCATGGCGGCATACACCTTCACAGCGTTTACGATGGCGATAATCAGCATCGTAAAATACCGTAAATACCACAGCCCGGTCTATTCCGCCGCCAAGTCGATAAGCCTTGCATCCGCCTGCGTTTCGATGCTGACCCTCGAGTCGACGATGCTCACGGCATTCGGCGACGGCAGTATGGACGCCGCATCACGCAGGATAATGCTCGCCTCCACGGGAGGAGTCGTATCGTTGTTCATAATCGTGCTTGCGGTTTATATGATAGTCACCTCTTCCAAAAAATTGAAAGGACTCAACAATGAATAACAAAGAAACCGATTCGTTCAGCTTCACCTATTCCGCCAAAACTCAGGAGGAGATCAGGTCGATCCGCAAAAAGTACACCCCAACCGAGAATACCGAGGATAAGCTCGCAACCCTCAGACGTCTTGACGCTCAGGTCAACAGCAAAGCATCAAAGGTCGCACTCATCATAGGCATCATCGGCGCACTTATACTCGGTTGCGGAATGAGCCTTATTATGACCGACATAGGAAGCTTCATTTCCGACTCTCGGATCACTCTCACGGTAATCGGAGTTTGCATCGGCATCGTCGGGCTGCTGCTCGTATGCTCGGCTTACCCTCTTTACAACCGCACGCTTAACAAGGAGCGCGAAAGGATCGCGCCCGAGATAATCCGACTCGCCGACGAGCTGTTGGACGCATAAACGAAAAAACCGAAGGCTTTGACACCTTCGGTTTTTATTATTGTTGTTACCGCAAGCCGTGCTTCTTTTGAATATACAGCCTATCTGTAAGGAAATCCGAGCGATAAACGTCGTATTTACGGTCAAACCTGTTGTGATAGTGAAACACGAACGAGCTGACGTCGGCAACCGCAACAAGCACCCCTGCGGCACGCATAAAAAACTCGTGATGATCGATCATACGGATATTGTCGTCGTAGCCGAGTGCCTTATATTTATCGGTACGAATGAGGAAGCAATTCGGGGTCTTCCCGAATACGAAGTGACTCTCGTCGATTTGGGTCCTGTGCGGTATCAGAAGCTCCCTTCCCGATTCCTTCATATCGAACTTAAGATAATCCGCGGCAGCCTGCTTTGGCGGCAGAGGCTTTGGAGCACTGCACGCCTGAACGGCGCAAATATCGATATTTTTGCGCTTTTCGAGAAAATCGAGCTGCTCGTGTATGCGGGTGAGCGGAGTCAACAGCATATCGTCGTCGAGCCGCATCGTGTATTTCGTTCCGACCCTCTCGAGCGCACGGTTTAACCCGTAGCTCAACCCACGGTTGAATTCAAGCTGTACCACCTCAAGCCTTTCGCCCTTGAGCTTAAGCGGCTTTTTGCTGTCGTCTGCGATCACGACGTGCGCATCGGGGTAATAACGGCGGATACAGCGGTAAAGTCGTTTTGCCATCGACTGCCGCTCGAACGACTTGAAGATAAACGTCACGTCCCTGCCGACGCGCTCGCGCTCATCACTGCTCGGCAGTCTATGTCCCTGCAGACGCCATTTCACGCATAAAAACGCATAAAGGCAGACGTTGAAACCGCCGTAAAGCACCTTAAAAACAGGGCAAAGCGGAGAATCGTATATTAACTTCTTCAGCCTTTTGAGTTTAGCTTTCATAAAACCGCTTTCCGTCTGTTTTGATTTCTTGCATAATTGTAGCACACTCCACGCACAAAGTCAACAAACGCAGAACGCAAAAAAGAGAGGCGTGTGCCTCTCTTTTTCCATAATACTTTATTCGTATTTTTCGGCTATCGCGAGTCTTGCGCAAACCGTCAAAAGGTCTGCCGCAACGGCAAGCTCCTCGCAGGACGGGAAGGTCGGAGCGATTCTGAGCTTGGAGTCCTCGGGGTCGATTCCGTAGGGGAACATCGCGCCCGCGGGAGTGATGACCAGCCCTGCCTCGGCGCAAAGCTCAACGGTGCGCTTTGCCGTGCCGTTGGGAAGCGAGAGACAGAAGAAGTAGCCGCCGTTGGGGATGGTCCAGGAAACGTTGTCGTAGCCCTCGAAGCCGTTTTCGAACGCCTCGTAAATGATCTGGAACTTGGGACGGATGATGTTCATATGAACCTTCATCTGTGCCACGATATCGTCATAGCATTTGAACACGCGCGAATGTCTGAGCTGATTCAGCTTGTCGTGACCGATGGTCTGCACCTTAAGCGCGTTAAGGATGCGCTTGATGTTTCTCGGGCTTGCCGCGATGCAGGAGACACCCGAGCCGGGGAAGGTTATCTTCGAGGTGGATGCAAATTCGAAGAACATATCCTCGTTACCGTACTGCTCGGCAACGCTGAAGATCTCGGGAAGCTCATCGGGCATATCGGTAAGATCGTGAAGCACGTACGCGTTGTCCCAGAACACTCTGAAGTCCTTCGCCTTGGGCTTCATCGCCGCGATGCGGTGAACCGTTTCCTTGGAGTAGGTAAAGCCCGAGGGATTGGAATACTTCGGTACGCACCACATACCCTTGATAGTCTCGTCGTTCGCAACGAGCGACTCGACCATATCCATATCGGGACCGTCCTCGGAAAGCGGGATGTTTATCATCTTGATACCGAAGAATTCGCAGATCGCAAAGTGTCTGTCGTAGCCGGGTACGGGACAGAGGAACGTGATCTGATCGTACTTCGACCAGGGCTTGCAGCCGTCCTCAACCGGATGAAGCATCGAGCGCGCAACCGTATCATACATAAGGTTAAGGCTGGAGTTGCCGCCGACGATGATGTGATCCGAGGTAACGCCGAGCATCTCGCCGAGAAGGCGCTTCATTTCGTTGATGCCGTCGAGTCCGCCGTAGTTGCGGCAGTCGCTTCCGGTTTCCGAGAAGCATTCCTCGTTAGTCTTGACGGCGGTAAGCAGACGCTCCATCGTGGAGACCTGCTCGGGCGACGGCTTTCCGCGCGACATATCGAGCTTTAAGCCCATCGCCTTATATTCGTCGTATTTCTTCTGAAGTTCGATTCTGTTCATTGTGAGTCACCTAATTCGGAAATATTTGGAAAACGTTTTCCCGAACCCTTCAAAGCTTTTCAATGCAAATATAAAATACAATAAAATCCCATATTTTTCAAGGGCATGCGCCTTGGAAAATATACCTATGAGCGTCGATCATTCGGACACACCGAAGACGCGCACAAATACTGCGCGAGCACACGACGTTCACAAAAGAACAATCGAAAACCTGTTTTCGATTGAGAGCGCAAGCGACTTAAAACTCCGCGCTGCCGGTAGTTCTGTGGAAGGGCTCTACGTCACGGATATTGGTGATGCCGGTGATGTACATGATGAGACGCTCGAAGCCCAAGCCGTAGCCTGCGTGCTTAACGCCGCCGTAACGACGAAGGTCGAGGTACCACCAGTAGTCCTCCTTGTTGAGTCCGAGCTCTGCAAGACGAGCCTCGAGAACATCAAGACGCTCTTCTCTCTGAGAGCCGCCGATAAGCTCGCCAACGCCGGGAACAAGCATATCCGCTGCCGCAACAGTCTTGCCATCGTCGTTCAGGCGCATATAGAACGCCTTGATCTCCTTCGGATAGTCGGTGACGAAAACCGGCTTGCCGAAAACGGTTTCGGTAAGATAACGCTCGTGCTCGGTCTGAAGGTCACAGCCCCATTCAACGGGATAGTCGAAGCTGTTTCCGCTGTTCTTGAGTATTTCGACCGCCTCGGTGTAGCTTACGCGAACGAAGTCGCTGTTAACAAGCGCGTTGAGTCTGTCGAGAAGTCCCTTGTCGATGAACTTGTTGAAGAATTCCATTTCGGCAGGACATCTTTCAAGCACGTACCTGATAACGTACTTGGTCATTTCCTCTGCAAGCGTCATATAGTCGTCAAGGTCTGCGAACGCGATTTCGGGCTCGATCATCCAGAACTCAGCCGCGTGGCGGGGAGTGTTGGAGTTTTCGGCACGGAAGGTCGGACCGAAGGTGTATACGTTGCCGTATGCAAGCGCGAAGCATTCAGCCTCGAGCTGACCCGAAACGGTGAGGTTTGCCGACTTACCGAAGAAGTCCTTCGAGTAGTCGATATTGCCCTTGTCGTCACGGGGAGGGTTATCCATATCAAGCGTGGTGACGCGGAACATTTCGCCCGCACCCTCACAGTCGCTTGCCGTGATGATGGGAGTGTTTACGTAAACGAAGCCCTTATCCGCAAAGAAGCGGTGAATACCCTGAGCCGCAACCGAGCGCACGCGGAAAACAGCGTTAAAGGTGTTTGCGCGGGGACGGAGGTGCGATACCGAGCGAAGGAACTCAAAGGAGTGACGCTTGGGCTGAATGGGATAATCGGGCGTCGATTCGCCGGTTATCTCAATAGCTTTTGCCTTCAGCTCGAAGGGCTGCTTTGCGTTGGGGGTAAGCTCCAGAACACCCTCCGCGATGATGGACGCGGGAATGTTGAGCTTTGCAATTTCCTTGTAATTATTCACGATATCGCTTTCAAAAACGATCTGAATATTTTTGAAGCAAGTACCGTCGTTGAGCTCTATAAATCCAAAAGCGTTGGAGGAGCGGATGGTCTTGATCCAACCGCCGAGACGGACGGTCTTGCCGCCGTAGGCCTGTGCATCGGAATAGATGTCACAAACTCTTGTTAAGGTTTCTTTTATCGCCATATGCCGATATACCTCCAAATTATAAGTTCCTAATATTATATCACCGCTTTTCCATCATTGCAAGCGTTATTTCGCTTTTTTAATGCAGAATTTACGTATCTTTATTGAATATTTTGCACATATATGATATTATACGGTATAATATATCAAAAAGTGATAGCTCAGAGGCAAAAATGACGGTTTACGAATTACTCAATCCCGAAAAGGAATATTTAAAGGGCAAAAAGGCGTTCATATTCGATATGGACGGCACGCTTATCGACTCGATGCACTATTGGGCGCGTCCCGACGACCACGATATCGCATCCTTCCCGTCTTATGGCGAGTATATGAAGGACAAGTATGACAGACTTATCGAGCCTAAGCCGACAAGCTATGAATTTCTGCGGCTTTTAAAGGACAACGGCGTTCCCGTCTGCTTCGCAACCGACACGCCGAAATGGATGTCTAAGGGCTTTTTCGAGCGCCATCCCGAGTTCTCTTCCCTCTTCGAATTTTATATCGATTCCGAGGACATCGGCGCATCGAAGCGTCAATCGGGTGTCATTTACACCCGTGCCGCGGAAAAGCTGGGCTTCAAAAAGGAAGAATGCCTCGTGTTTGAGGATCACAATCACGCGGTGCTCGCCGCTAAGGCAGAGGGATTCGACGTCGTGGGAGTATACGACGACATAAACGCCGAAAACGCCGACGTTATCAAGCAAAACAGCGTCGACTATATCAACGATTACGGCGAAATGATGAAATGACCGTCCGTAAGGATCCTGCGCACCGCGCGGGGTCCTTGTTTTTCTTGGGCGTGCGGTTACAATTTGGAAACAAACGTGTATTATAAAGGAGTAAAGGAGTGATAGGCATGGCGAAAATACTGATTATCGAGGACGAGCGCGCCATCAGCGATCTGATAAGGTTCAACCTTGAGCTTGTGGGACACGAATGCGCTCAGTATTACGACGGAAAAAGCGGACTTGACGAGGCTTTGACACAAAAATACGATCTTATTATTCTGGACGTTATGCTTCCTCATATGTCGGGCTTTGATATTATGGAATACGTGAAGGGCACTCCGGTGATATTCGTGACCGCAAGGTCGGGCGTCAACGACAGGATAAAGGGGCTTCGCTGCGGCGCGGACGATTATATTACCAAGCCGTTTGATATTATCGAGCTTGTCGAGCGTGTGAAGGCTGTGCTTCGACGCACAAAGGGAGAGGCAAATCACTTTGAATTCGACGATATCAAGGTGCTGTTCGACGAAAGACGGGTGTTCAAGGGCGGCAACGAAATAATGCTCAAGCCAAAGGAATTCGACCTGCTCGAGGCGTTCATAAACAACCGAAATCTTGCACTCACACGCGAAAAGCTCATTTATCTCGTGTGGGAATTCGATTACGAGGGAGACACCCGCACGGTAGACGTTCACGTGCAGAGATTAAGACAAAAGCTCGATCTCTCCGACAGGCTCCAGACCGTTTACAAAACCGGGTACAGGCTCAAAATATGAAAATGAAATTCTGGCAAAAGACCTATATCTTCACGCTGATACTCTTTTTGATATGTATCGATCTGGGCATCCTTTCGCTCACGGTATATACCCACACGAAAAGCGTTGAATCGGCTGAGACGACGGCGTCTGCCGAGCAATACTATATCGCGATGTCCTTCGAGCGGGACCACAGCGATCTTCTCGAATCGAGCAAAACGGCAAGCCCTACGCTTCTTATGCAGACCTTCGGCGCACACTACTTGAACAAGGGCGTTTATCTCGAGTTTCGCAAGGAAAACGAAATACTGTATTCGGGCTTCGACCGTCAAATCGATATCGACGAGGGCTCGCTTATGCACACCGATATCGACGGCGAACGGCATATAATCATTTCCACACCGATATGCAACGGAAATTACGAGCTTGTCTTCGGCAAAAACGTATCCTCGCTCGATGACGAGTTCGCGTCGCTGATGCTGACCTACGTTATAACCGCTCTCGTTGTTTCTGCGTTTTTGGCGGTATGTCTCTATTATATCCTCAAGAAGCTTTCCGCTCCGCTCGAAAGGCTGAGGCACACCACCGAAAAAATAGAAGCGGGCGACTTTTCGGTCACCGCCGACGAAAACGGAAGCGACGAATTCACGTTGCTTGCAAAAAGCTTTAATTCCATGCTCTTAAGGATCAACGAGCAGATGGAAACGCTTTCCTCCGACGCAAAGCGCAAGCAGATGCTTGTGGACAACATGGCGCACGAGCTCCGCACCCCGCTTACCAGCATACACGGATATGCCGAATTTTTGGAAAAGGCGGCGGCAAGCGAGGAAAAGCGTATCATCGCCGCAAAATATATCATGTCGGAATCCGAAAGGCTGCAAAGAATATCGGAGATACTTCTTGACAGCGCATATATCCGCTCAAGCAAGCCCGAAATGCAAAGCGTCGATATTCCGTCGCTGCTTTCCGACGTTGCGGAAAAGCTTAAGCAAAAGGCGAAAGCCTTTAACGTGAATATAACCTGCCGTCTCTCCGATATGACGGTAAAAGGAAACGCGACGCTGCTTTCGATGCTCTTTTACAACCTTACCGAAAACGCGATCAAGGCGTGTACCGAATGCGGAAGCGTGGTTTTGTCCTGCAAGGGAAGCATCGTCACGGTCGAGGACAACGGCAAGGGGATGACGCAGGAGCAGCTGTCGCACGTAACCGAGCCGTTTTACCGCACCGACAAATCCCGCTCGCGTGCAGAGGGCGGCGCGGGCTTGGGCCTTTCATTGTGCAAGCAGATCGCAGAATCGCACAACGCATTGCTCGAATTCGAATCCGAAGTCGGAAGAGGCACGAAAATTTCGGTTTGTTTTACAAGTCCGCAATAACTCGGCGACAATTCGGCGACAAGCGCTTGATATACTTTCGGCAGAACAAAACCGAAAGGAAGGAATGAATTATGAAAAACAGAGTAAGATTCATCATCACCGTGGTCTCGATCATTATGGTCTCGATACTCATCCTTACCGCCTGTATCCACGCGGTAGCCGAGAAGAACGCAGATTCCAAGGCATACGATATGGACATCGTTTCCGAAACGGTAACCGAGCAGGGCACGGGGGTCATCGACATCTCCCCCACTTCTCAGCTCGAGCTTCAAAAGAAATTTTCGGGTATGAGCCGCATATCCGATTCGGGAAAATCCATAACCGTAATTTCCGAAGAATATCTCGACAGTTTTTGGCGGGAGCTCGAAAGCAACGGCGGCTCCGAGGCACTGACCTCCGAAGAGGTTATGTATATCGTCCAGGATTCGGTGAGGCTGTACTTTGAATACGACGAATACGTGCTTTATGCGAATCAAAGCCTTTTGACTGCGCACTCGGGCTTGACAGAACGCAATGCGCTTTTCGACGGCACGCTGACCGGCATTCCCATAAGCAAGGAGCTTAAGGAGCTTGATGACAACTTCGTAAGCATTTTTTCGGACATCCACAGAATAATCCTTTACCGTCTGGCGGCGCTGTCCTCCTCCGATGCGTTCATCTTCGCCGATGAAGCTATAGAAGCGGTCGACGGCTTACAGATAAGCGGCTCTTATCCCGAATCAATATTTTACCTCCCCTCCGATTCTCCCGTAAAGGATCATAGCGTTTTGACAAGCTTCATCTGCGGTAACGTAGAGCACGGCAGAGAAATACACATATTCGACGTACGTTATTACGGCGACACACGTATAATCTTTTACGGAGACGGCTCCAACGCAAACGCGTCGTCGGTTCTTTACCCCACGGCGGAAATGGCGGCAACGCAGGCAAACCGCGTGGTGTATATATACGACCGCACCGAAGCGGCAGACGCAATGGAGGAGCCCTTCTGGGAGGACGACAGATTCATATACTGCTTCCCGTGTATACAAAGCGAAACCGTCATTGCTCTTATGTACGACGGACGCGAGATCAAGCTGACCGAGGCATTGGAAAAGGGTTATATCACTCCCGCGGAATTCGACAATTACGATTTCAAATATATCCGCAGGTTAAAGCCGAAGGCGCCCGACGAAAGCGGTGTTCCCTATTTCAACGCAACCGCCGTTTTCACCGACAAAAAGCAGGACGGCGGCATATTCCCATCGGCAAGCATCATCCGCGACACGACGTCGCTCGTAAGGTATTATAACGAAATACTGTCAAGCGGAGAGTACGATTTAAGCAGGGGCACGCACGAGATCCCCACGTTCGAGGAAATGGTTGAAAGCTACAACGGACCGTGGTTTGAATCAAGCAGCCTTATTCTGGCGGTTATAGAAGCCGACGGCGACGTTATTCCGAAGGTAAGCTCAATGATAGTGGAGGAAGGCAGAGTTCAGGTAGTGCTCGATCCCGATTCCCTCGGCGAGAAGAAGGATCAGGTATACACGATATTCATCGACACAAACAAGCTTGACGTTGAAAGCGTCGAGATCGTATGTGAATAAAAACTCGGGCGGGACAATCTCCCGCCCGTTTCTTTAAGCCATTCGTTGTGATTTTTTTGTAAGATCAACGATAAAAAATGTGACAAAACCGCCCTTTTCTTCGTCTATGTAGGTGAAAGGGAGGTTTTGATAATGAAAAAATATTTATCCTTTATTCTCGCATTGGTTTTCGCCGTCTCGTTATTGGCGTCCTGCGACAATCGGGACAACGAGGGTGCAAGCTCGATGCCGAGCGAAAGCACGAGTGACGAATCGAGCGTACACACAAGTGACGAAAGCAGGGACGCAGTCCAAAAGGAATGGAGCTATTCGCAGCTCGCATCGCTCGATTACGGGTCGGCAAAGTACGGTACAGAGAACAGCTTTTTCACCGTGTGGTACAAGCAGGACGACGCTTATATAAAGTATCTCTGCCACGAAAACGAATACCTTGCCTCCACCGTCGTGAACGAGCCCGCACGCGGAGCAAAAAACGAGCCGAGATTCACCTACTTTGGGCTCGAAACCTTAAAGTACACAATCGAGGTAAAAGGAAGCGACGGCTTCACCTACAAAGCATACGTCGGACTTATCCCCGACCGCTTCAGGGGCAAAAACGCAGAAGAGCTTCTTCGCGACGCGAGCGATTATTACGAATGCTTCGATATGAAATCGGGCAGTATTCGCATCGCCGATCATACCGCCGACTTTGTATACCGTGAAAAGAGTGATGACGCTTCTGCCTGCGCCGTAGCGGTTTTCGGCACAAAATGGTTTGTTGCCGTCCGACCCGCATACAGCGGTGGTGGAGAGGGGCTTCATCCCGAAGCAATATTCGGCGATATTCTGTTTGACGTACGAAAATTCACGAACAGCTACGTAAGAATGATCTCGAACGCAAACCGATACGATTCGGGTGTCGTCGTGCTGAAAACTCTCGTCGGCGGCTACGACAGGCTCAATATGGAATACTCCTACAGCATTTATGACGAAAACGGCGATAAGAAGAATGAATTCGAGGCATACACGTATTATCAGGTTGACTTTGACAAAACGGCGAGGCTTTGGAGCAGGAGCGAGTTCACCGAGGAGGGATATAAGCAGTACTACTGCAACAAATACGGAGAGGATATACCTCTGAATCAAGCGACTTACGTCGTCCCGTATGATAAAGAAAAGGGCGATATTTTAGGCATTATCGACGGGAATGTGTTTGTGTTCGACGGAGACGGCAAGAAGGAGCCCTTGACGGAGAAATATACCTCGGTCAAAACACTCGGCGGTACCGAAGCGGTAAAGTTCAACGACAGCGTGTACGCGCTTATTCAAAACGGTCGCTTCGTACGCCTGTACGAGACCGATTTTGCTCACGAGTCCGCCGCGCTTGAATACAGCGAGGAATACGACGCAATATTCGTAGGCGGCGATGCGATAACCGAGATCGTCAACCGTCACGGTGAGATCGTCGAGGCATTTTGGTACAACGCGCACAATACCGATCCGTTTACCGAGGACACAAGCGGAAAATACCTTTTGACCGAGGATACCATGTCGCTTGCAGGCAACACATATATACTTGATTCCGACACCTTCAAGCCGCTCGCCCACCTGCCGGGAAACGGGTATTACGAATTCACGCGAGACGGAAGGCTCAGGGTGTGCTATACCGATCTCGACAGCGGAGAAGAATATGAATTCACGGTAAGCATAGAAAGCGCGATCAAAAGCTACCCCTACGACAAGGAGACTCACGATTCGAACTGCAATTGCTTTTGGGGCTACCCCACCGAGGACAGCTTCAAATAACCGATGCGCATAATAAAAAGCCTGCTTTGCGAGACTTCTCATAAGGAAGTCTCGCAAATGCAGGCTTTTTTCTTACATTTCCAAAATTGCCGCGGCAAGCAGCTTTGCTCGCAGCGTAAGTGATGAAATATCGGCGTACTCGTGCAGGGTATGGCAATGTTCGCCCGTTGCGCCGACGGCACAGATGCTCGGTACTCCCGCAAGCTGGGTATACGCAGAATCGCTTCCACCGCCGCTTTCGACCGGAATCAATTCGCCCAGCCCGTATTTTCGGGAAACCGAATCGAGGTGTCCGAAAAGCCTTTCGGTATCGGCGTTTCTCACCATCGGGGGACGCTTACTGATAAAGCAGAGTTTGGTTTTCGTGCCCTCGACAAAGCTCATTTCGGCAACCGAGCGCAGAACCTCCTCCGCCTGCTTCATAGCATCAACGTCGTTGACTCGCACGTCGACCGAGAATTCACAGTACTCGGGAACGATGTTCAGAGCACCGCCGCCGTTTATGACACCGCAGTTGAAGGTTGTTCCGCCCGAAACGCTTTGCGATTCGAGTGCTATTATCTTGTTTGCCGCCTCTTTGACAGCACTTGCGCCGCCGAAATAATCGATGCCCGAATGTGCGGCAACGCCCTGTATTTCAAAGCGATAACGCAATATTCCCTTGCGCGAAACGACGACCTCGTTCTTCCCTGCGACCTCACAGTTGAACGCCGCGGAAAAGCCGTTCACCGCACGGCTTATAACGTCAAGCTCGGTCTCGCCTCCGAGAATATTGCTTATTTCCTCGTCGGAGGTAAGCAGCAGACGCGCGTTTTTATTATATCCCGCCTCGATAAGCGCCATCATCGTCAGAAGCGCAACGGCGATTCCGCCCTTGCAGTCGATAACACCGGGGCCGATAAGCCTGTCGCCCTCGCGTCTGACAGCGGGACTGCCAAAGGCCCCCTTTTTATGCACGGTGTCCATATGCGCAAGAAAGCAGACTCCGTTTTCCGCAGTATGCCTTGTGTCGACGATAAGAAAGTCGCCGCATTTTTCAAAGGGCACACGCTCGGTAAACAGATTCAGCTTTGAAGAAGTAAACTCGCTTATTTTATCGGCAACGGCGTCCATATCAGCCTTTTCGGTTGCAACACCCTCGGTATTGCAGATATCCGTCCAGAAGCTTACAAACCGTTCCGCGTTTTCGTCTATATAATCAAATATCCGCTTCATTTTCTCACCAAAACCAAAAGAATCGGCGTCACCGATTCTTTCGAGAACGTAATTATACTCTTTAATTTGACGGGCATACCGTCAAAAACGCTTATCCTCCCGCGCGAGCCGTGCCCCCGTGAGAATGAAACCCTGCTTTGTGCAGGTGGGTGCCCTCTCCGATGCTTTAGTGCTTCCAACGTCCGCACAGCGCCGTATAGACGGTGTACGGGAGGCCTGCTTCACCACAGCGGAATATGAGCTCCCTTTCTTTCTTGTGGGTTTTTACACGAGGAACAGCCCGAAGGCTATGCACGTACCCCGCAGGCGGAAAAATTGCTTATTCCTCGATAGCCTCGTCGAGATCGATCTCGCCCATAAAGGTATCCTCGAAGGTGTCCGCAACGCGGTCGAATTCGTCATCGTCATCGATGGTAACGAGCAATTCGTCGCCGTTTTCGTCAACCTCTACCTTAAGGATAACGTACTCGTCCTCGTCGCCGTCGAGAGGAATGAGTGCGAGATAGGTGTTGTCGTCGAGATTAAGCTCGCCCAAAAGCTCAAACTCGCTTTCGTTGCCTTCCTCGTCGGTAAGAGTGAAGATGTTTTCTCTTTCAATATTTTCGGACATAACTGACCTCCGGTTCATATTAATATTACACCCTATTTTACAACCCAAACGCCCTGTTGTCAATAGGATTTTAAACTTTAGCCGTTCTTTTGCACGACAGCAATCGACATCATTGACTTATTTTATATTTCGGTGTATAATATAAAAACACCATCTACGGAGGTTCCATATGGCATTTATCCCGAGGATCTACGTCGCGAGCGACCGAATCGCAGACGGAAAAGCATATATCGACGGAAGCGACGCTTCACACGTCCTCCGCGTGCTCCGCAAGGAGCTCGGCGACGAGCTTCATATATGCGATATGCACGGTAATTCCTACAACGCGACGATAGTCGAGATCACTCGCGATGGGCTTTATGCTCTTTTGGGTGAGCCCGAAAAGCAGAACAACGAAATGCCTTTCCGCGTATCCGTTTATCAATGCTTCCCTAAGGGCGACAAGCTCGACACGGTAATACAAAAGGCGGTAGAGCTGGGGGCTTACGAGATCGTCGCGGTAATGAGCGAGCGATGCGTTGCCCGCCCCGACTCAAAGGCGTTTGCAAAGCGTCTTGAGCGACTTAAAAAGATAAGCGAATCCGCCGCCGCACAGTGCGGTCGCAGCATCATTCCCGAGGTAAGAGGCATAATCGGCTACGCCGAGGCGATAAAGGAAATATCCGAAAAGGACATAGGCTTTATCTGCTACGAGGGCGACGGAACCCTGCCGATAAAAACGCTCCTGAGCGAAACGCCCCAAACGATCGGCTTCCTTATCGGACCCGAGGGCGGCTTGAGCGAGAGGGAGACCGCGACGGCGAAGGAAAACGGCATATCGCTTGCCGGACTCGGAAAGCGCATACTTCGCACCGAAACCGCGTCCTCATACGTCCTTTCTGCAATAAGCGTGCTGCTTGAAATGTAATATAATACGCCGAGCTTCAAGCTCGGCGTTTTTGTTTATATGCCCTTTTTGTGAAGCGAATAGGAATAGACGAGCGGAACGATAACGATGACCGCGAGTATCGCCATTAACGGGTAGAGCTTAACCGACTCGGGGAGCAGAACGCACAGCAGTATCGCAAAGCCCGAAAAGAACCAGAGCTTGCCCGAAAAGCGATGGGTGCGGGACCAGTTTTCCTCGCTGTTGAGAGTCCACTTGATTTTGATGCCGATGGTACGGTTTTGCCTAGCCTTGGGTAAAAGATTGCCGATGAGGATCATCATTACTCCTAAAAAGACGGTTACGATATCGGGCACCGAAACGTCATGTCCGAGAGCTATAGCGAAGGACATCCCCGCTACAACCAGCGATAGTATCGGCAGCAGAATTATCACGAGATCGACGACCGCGCCGCTTTGCTCCTTTTCCTTATGGTCACGCGCGGTTACAAGCATTCCTACCCAAAGAAGTACAAGTATAACGCTCGGCATCAGGAAAACCATTACAGCTTTGTCAGAAAAGCCGTCGGGCTCGCCGCTTGCGTCCCAATGGGTCGCAATTGTCTCAGGAAGCAGGTCCCAAATAATTATGCCCACAAGCATCGGGATGAGTATAACTACCGACGCAACAATAAGCTTCCATAAATTCTTTTTAATCATGACTGTCTCCTTTCAGGTCGGTTATCCAGAGCATTATTTCCTCAAGCACCGACGTGTTCAATTCGTAATATATGAATTTTCCCTCGCGTGTGTCGCGGATAAGATCGGCATCCTTCAAAACCGAAAGATGTCTTGATATCGAGGCGCCGGTGACGTCGAAGCCTTCGACTATCTCCCCTGCCGACATCCTGCCCGATTTGAGCATATTCAGTATTTCACGCCGAATCGGATCCGCAAGCGCGCGCAACGTATTCTGTACCGACATTTGCGCCGTCCTCCCGTTCATTTAACATTTAACCTAATTGTTAAATGTATTGTAGCACACGTCGTTTTATTTGTCAAGAGGGTTCGCGTCAAATATCCCAATGTTCACAATTTATTAACACTTTTGGGTAAATATGGCATTTTTCATAAAAAGAGCGGCAAAATAGACAAAATCAGGTGTTTTTATTTGTTATATTTTTGTAAAAGCCCTTGCATTTAATTGAAATTTAAGATAAAATTACAGTGGTTATAAATGCAGTATAATATTATTGTAGAAAAATATAAGGAGAAGGCAAAATGAGTAACAAGCTGTTTCAGGGATTGATTTATCAGATGAGAGAGGCTGTCGACCGCGAGATCGGCATCATCGACGACAAGGGCGTCGTTATCGCATGCAGCCAGCTTTCGAAGATCGGCGGTGTCCACAAGGACATTCTCGACGAGCTTTCCTACAACTATGAAACTCTCGTTATCGGCGATTATACCTATCGCCCCATCGGCTCGCACGCAAGAATCGAATATATCGTTTTCGTTGAAGGCGGCGACGACATTGCGAAAAGCATTTCGGCACTTCTTTCGGTATCCTTCTCGAACATCAAGACCCTTTACGACGAAAAATACGACAAGACCAACTTTATCAAGAACATCATTCTCGATAACATCCTCCCCGGCGATATTTACATCAAGTCCAAGGAACTTCGCTTTGACAGCGAGGTCAACCGCGTCGTTATCCTCATCCGCTTTATGAACGCGGGCGAGATCATTCCCTACGACGTTATCCAGAATATGTTCCCCGACAAGGTGCACGACTACGTTATCAACGTCGGCGAGTCGGATATCGTGCTTGTCAAGGAATTGAAGTCGGCTACCGATCCGAGAGCGCTCGAGCTTATCGCAAAGAGCATCGTCGACACGGTACAGTCGGAATTCTATCTTAAGGTGCACATCGGCATCGGCTCGATCGTCACCAACGTCAAGGAGCTTGCGCGCTCCTACAAGGACGCACAGGTCGCGCTTGAGGTCGGCAAGGTATTCGATACCGAAAAGAACGTTATCAACTACGAAAGCCTCGGCATAGGCAGACTTATCTATCAGCTTCCCACCACGCTTTGCGAAATGTTCCTTCAGGAGGTTTTCAAGCGCGGCTCGCTTGAAAGCCTTGACAGAGAAACGCTCCAGACAATACACGCGTTCTTCGACAACAACCTGAACGTTTCCGAAACCTCGAGAAAGCTGTTCGTTCACAGAAACACGCTTGTTTACAGACTCGAAAAGATCAAGAAGCTCACCGGACTCGACCTTCGCGAGTTCGAGCACGCGATCACCTTCAAGGTCGCGCTTATGGTCAAGAAGTATCTCATCAGCAAGCCCTCTATTTATTGATTCGGTGCTAAACAATGATTAAATTTGAAAACGTATCTATGGAGTACAGCAACGGTAACGCGGCATTGAACAACGTATCGTTGCAGATCGACGACGGCGAATTCGTGTTCGTCATCGGTCACTCGGGCGCGGGTAAGACCACGCTCACAAAGCTGCTCATCTGCGAGGAGCGTATCTCCTCGGGCAAGCTTGAGGTCAACGGCTTCCAGCTTGAAAGGATCCGCTCGTGGAAGATCCCGAAGCTTCGCCGCACTATGGGCGTAGTCTTCCAGGACTTCAAGCTGTTTGATAAGATGACGGTATACGAAAACGTCGCGTTTGCGATGCGAGTCGTCGGCGCAAAGCCCTCGATCATCAAAAAGCGCGTTCCCTTCTTCCTCGACGTCGTCGGCTTGGGTCACAAAAGCGACTCCTTCCCCGACGAGCTTTCGGGCGGCGAAAAGCAGCGTGTCGCATTCGCGCGTGCGCTGGTAAACAACCCCGACACCATCGTCGCGGACGAGCCCACGGGTAACGTCGACACCGAAATGACCGAAGGCATTATGGAGCTTTTGATGAAGATCAACAAGCTCGGCAAGACGGTCATTGTCGTCACCCACGATATGAACATAATCCGGCAGTACAGGAAAAGAGTCATTCGGATCGAGGGCGGCAGCGTCGTGTCCGATAAGATCGGAGGCGAGATCGAGGAATGATGAAGCCGAGCGTATTTTTCTATAACATCGGACAGGGCTTCAAGGGCTTCTTCCGAAACGGCGTAATGACGACCGCTTCAATAGTCGTGCTTATCGCCTGTATGATCCTCGTCGGTACATTTTATCTTGTTATCGACACTATTGACCGCAACTTCAATGCGATCGAAAACCTCAACGTGATCGAGGTCATGGTCGACAAGGACTACTCTGAGGGCGAAATACTCGCGCTTGGCAGGGAGCTTGCCGACATATGCAACGACTCTCCCGTTATCGAGTGGACAAGCTCGGAATGGCCCGAGGATCTGCTCATCCCCAAGGAGGGCAACTTCAAGTACCTCTCCCCCGACGATCACTACGCCATCTTTAAGGAAATGTACAAGGGTCAGGCGTGGGTCGACGCGATGGAGGACCAGCACGATCACGTCCACGACGAGGGTGAGCACGCAGGTCTTACCAGCTCGATGACCGACAACCCCTTGCGCGGAAGCTTCAGGATAACCTTCGTGAACCTTTCGGACATCGAGGAGGTCACCAAGGTGAAGAGCCTTATCGATGAGATCGAGCTTACCGACGCGGACGGCAACAAGACCGACGCCGTCGCTACCGAAAACATAAAGGATTACCTCGAGCTTTACGGCAACGTAATGAACATCAAGCACACGCTTTACATCGCAGGGCTCTGGCTCATGGCGATATTCCTCGTGATCTCGCTGTTCGTTATTATGAACACCATCAAGCTCGGCGTATTTGCCCGCAGGAACGAAATCAAGTTCATGCGTCTTTGCGGCGCTACCAAGGCGTTCATCCGTATGCCCTTCATCGTTGAGGGTATCATCATCGGTACGCTTGCGGCCGCTATTTCGTTCGGAATCGAATTTTATCTTTACGAATACCTGCTTAAGGGAATCATTTCCTCCGCTACCGGCACGACCGGCGTCACGAGCATAGCCTCCGCCCCCTTCTGGGATGCGTACGCATTGCTTGTCGGACTCGGATTCCTCGCCATCGGTCTCTTTGCGGGTATCATTTCCTCGAGCCTCTCGCTCAAGCGCTATCTCAACGCCTGATGCGTGCAGTAAAGGAGTAAAAATATGGCGAATAAACTTAAAAAAGCGTTGATGTTTCTGCTCTGCTTTCTCTTTATCTTTGCCGCTACCGCGGTAAGCGTACCCTACGAGGAAGCCGAAGCAAGAACCATCTTCGACGTTGAAAACGAAATAAAGGAATACAAGAACCAGCTTGTTGCACTGCAGTCCGAGCTTGCCAATATTTCCGCAAACATCAAGGATCTGCAGAATCAGTCGGGTCAGACCGCGGCGCTCCTCACTCAGTATATGGCAGAGATCGAGGCACTCGAGGCGGATATCGCCATCAATCAGGCGATTGCCGAATCCTACGATCTTCAGCGCGCACAGGTAGTCACCGAAATGGCTATCATTCAGGAGGACTACGAGTACCGCGTCTCCATGTATAAAAAGATGATGCAGTTCATATACGAAAACAGCGAGGTAAACTCCTTCGAGCTGCTCTTCTCGTCCGAAAGCCTTTCCGACTTCCTCACCCGCCGCGAGCACTTCAACGACATTATGAACGCGGCAAACGTGCTCATCAAGGAGATCGAGGTTTCCATTTCCGACCTTGAGCTTCTCAAGAGCCAGCTCGAGGAAACACAGAGCAAGTACGACGAATATCTCACCGGTCTCAACCGCTCCAAGCTTGAAAAGGAGCAGAAGATACAGGAATTCAACACCATCGCGGCTGAGCTCAACCTCAACGCAGACGATCTCAGCGCGCAGTACGGCAACAAGAACCAGAAGGTTGCCGAAATAAAGAAGAAGATAGCCGCTCTTGAAGAGGAGCGCAGAGAAATGATGTCCTCCGACGCACCCTTCGGCTGGCCCGTAAGCGTAGTCGGCAGAGTAACCAGCCAGTACGGCTGGCGAGGCGACCCGTTCGGTCTTCCCTCCACCGAGTACCACAAGGGTATCGACATCGCGTGTGCCAAGGGCACACCCGTCCTCGCAGTCAAGGACGGCATCGTCACCCGCGCATCCTGGAACGGCGGCTACGGCGAATGCGTCATCATCTATCACGGCGACGGTATCTCCTCACTTTACGCTCACTTGGACAACACCACCTCCTCCCGCAAGGTTTACGAGGTGAAGGTCGGCGACAGCGTAAAGAAGGGTCAGGTCATTGCATACGTAGGCACAACGGGACGCTCGACGGGATATCACCTCCACTTCGGCGTTATCGACACGAACACCTACACGTCGCTCGGCGGAAACTACGTCAACCCGAACCTCTATCTCCCCGACGGCTATTACGTAAAGAAATCAAGCAAATAACAAAGAAGGTCCTTAATGTTCACCAAACGCATTTCCCCCTTCACCTGCATCGTTATATGCCTTTTGGTCTGCGCGGTCAGCTGTGTCGCAGTTGCGTCAATAATGTCGACCGAAACCAAAAAGAGCGTCAACGACGAAAGGCTCGAGGGCAGTAAATACAATGAATACGGCAGTCTCATCGATGCGATCGCCGATAACGACGAGCGGTATCTTAAGCTCACGCAGATGTTTTCGATGGTCGAAGCATATTACGTCCACGGCTATGAAAACGATGCCGTCTGGGAAGAGATATACCGTGCACTCGCAAGATCGCTTGCAGACGAGTATTCGCAGTATTTCACAGCCGCGGAATACGAAAGCCTGCTTGATTCGAGCGACGGCAACTTCGTTGGAATCGGCGTTCACGCCTCCTACGACGTGGATACCGAGGGCGTATATATCTTCGGCGTAATGCCCGGCTCGCCTGCAGAAAAGGCGGGAATGAAAAAGGGCGATATAATCATCGCCGCAGAGGGTATTGAGGCAAGCGACTCCACCTATTACGACCTTCTCGACGCCATCCCCGGAGAAGCGGGCACCGACGTGACCGTCACCCTGAAAAGAGGCGAAGAGGAGCTCACGCTCACGATGACGCGTGCGGCGGTTGCAAGCGAAAACGTTATTTACGAAAAGCTCGGCAACGGCGTCGCACACATCCGCATCCTTTCGTTTGCAGACACGGGCGTATCCGAGGAGTTCTCGAAAAAGATCGCTCAGGCACAGGCAGACGGCTGCGACAAATTCATCTACGACGTTCGTAACAACACCGGCGGAAGCCTTGACGAGATCTGCGCGATACTCGACGTACTGCTTCCCAAGGGTCCGATCATCAATATCGTCGATAAAAACGGCACCGTTCAGACCATCGAATCCGACGAAAGCTTCCTCGACGTAAAGTCGGTCGTGCTCTGTAACGAGCTTACCGCCTCGGCGGCAGAGCTGTTCACCGCGGCGCTTCGTGATTACGAGCTTGCAGAAACGGTCGGCGTAACCACCTTCGGCAAGGGAACGATGCAAACCACACGGTTGCTTCCCGACGGAAGCGCGCTCAAGCTGTCGACCGCATTTTACAATCCCCCCTCGAACGTCAGCTACGACAAGATCGGCATAACCCCCGATCACGAGATCGCTCTTCCCGAGCATTGGGTGAACCGATTCTTCAAAATGACGCTTGAGGACGACGTTCAGCTTCAAAAGGCGTTGGAGCTTCTTGTTCCGACAGAATAATCCAAACAAAAAGAGTATAATTATTACACATATAAAAGAGGAGAAAAACACCAATGGCAAAGCAGATCATTGTTTCCCACGAAGGACTTCAGAAGCTTCAGCAGGAGCTTGAGCACCTTAAAACAGTAAAGCGTAAGGAGGTCGCTCAGGCGATCCAAAAGGCAAGAGCATACGGCGACCTTTCCGAAAACAGCGAATACGATGAAGCTAAAAACGAGCAGGCTGAAATCGAGGGCAAGATTGCAAACCTCGAGGCTACTCTCGAAAACGCAATCGTTCTTGACGACTCCGAGCTCGGCACCGACAAGGTAAACGTCGGTAACAAGGTAAAGGTCATCAATATCGACGCAGACGAGGAAACCGAGTACAAGATCGTTTCCACCACCGAGGCAGACCCCATTATGGGTCTCATCTCCGACGACTCCCCTCTCGGCAAGGCGCTTATCGGTCAGCGCAAGGGTGATTCCATCAACGTAGAAACCCCGATGGGCATCGTTAAGTACACCATCACCGAAATTTCCAAATAATCCACTAATCAAGGGTATATTAAAATGAACGAAGAAAACAGAAACAACGCGCCTGCTGAGGAGGTAAACCTCGGCGACCTGCTTGCAGTCCGCCGTCAGAAGCTTGCCGATCTTCAGGCCGAGGGCAAGGACCCGTTTGTTATCACAAAATACGACGTTACCCACCACAGTGCGGATATCAAGTCGAGCTATGAGGAGCTCGAGGGCAAGGAGGTCTCCATCGCGGGCAGACTTATGTCGAAGCGCGTTATGGGTAAGGCATCCTTCTGTAACGTGCAGGACCTTCCCGGCTCCATCCAGTGCTACGTCGCACGCGACAGCGTAGGTGTTGAGGAATATCAGGGCTTCAAGAAGTTCGATATCGGCGACCTCGTCGGCGTAAAGGGCACCGTTTTCACCACCAAAACCGGCGAGATATCTATCCACGCGACCGAGATCACCCTTCTTTCCAAGTCGCTCCAGATACTTCCCGAAAAGTATCACGGTCTCACCAACACTGACACCCGCTACCGTCAGAGATACGTCGACCTTATTATGAACGCCGACGTTAAGGATACCTTTATCAAGCGCTCCAAGATCATCAGCTCGATCCGTCGCTTCCTCGACGCGCAGGGCTTTTTGGAGGTCGAGACCCCGATGCTCGTATCCAATGCTGGTGGCGCGGCGGCAAGACCCTTTGAGACCCACTTCAATGCACTTAACGAGGACCTCAAGCTGAGAATCTCGCTCGAGCTTTACCTCAAGCGTCTCATCGTCGGCGGTCTTGAACGTGTTTACGAAATCGGCAGAGTATTCAGAAACGAGGGGCTCGATACCCGTCACAACCCCGAATTCACTCTTATGGAGCTCTATCAGGCGTACACCGACTATTACGGAATGATGGACCTCACCGAAAATATGTACCGTCACGTTGCACAGGAGGTTCTCGGCACCACGAAGATCGTCTACAACGGCGTCGAAATGGATCTTGGCAAGCCCTTCGAAAGAATCACAATGGTCGACGCGGTCAAGAAGTACTCGGGCGTTGACTTTAACGAGATCAACACTCTCGAGGAGGCTCGCGCAATCGCGAAGGAAAAGGGCGTAGAGTTCGAGGCTCGCCACAAGAAGGGCGATATTCTCAACCTCTTCTTCGAGGAATTCGTTGAGGATCACCTCATTCAGCCCACCTTCGTTATGGACCATCCCGTCGAAATCTCGCCGCTTACCAAGCGCAAGCCCGAAAACCCCGACTACGTAGAACGCTTCGAGTTCTTTATGAACGGCTGGGAAATGGCAAATGCATACTCCGAGCTTAACGACCCGATCGACCAGCGCGCACGCTTCGCCGCACAGGAGGAACAGCTCGCTCAGGGCGATGCAGAGGCAAACACCACCGACGAGGACTTCCTCAACGCACTTGAAATCGGTATGCCCCCCACAGGCGGTATCGGCTACGGCATCGACAGAATGTGTATGCTCCTTACCGACTCGCAGGCGATCCGCGACGTGCTTCTCTTCCCCACGATGAAGAGCGTCGAAAAGTAATTATACAAAGACTCAAAAGACCTGCATAGCAGGTCTTTTATTTTAGGCGTTAAAGGGGCTTGAATCGGGGCGATATTTATTGTATAATAAAACATAATCAAGCAAGGACGTGAGGTTATGGGCGGCGAAAAGCGATACAGCGAGGGATTAAGCTACCGATTCGCAGACTATTCATATATGACTGCGGACAAGAAGTCACATTGCGACAGGGTTGCGGTCGTAACCGACATTGGGACTTGCAGGGACGAGCACATCATCGTGCCGCCAACTGCAGACGGTGTTCCCGTAAGCGTTTTCGCCTACGCTCCGCAATGGGAGGAATACCCGCATTACAAGCTGTGTATCATTGATTCGGAAAGCCTTGAGGCGTGCTATCCCGAGGTGTGCTTCTTTAACGACAATCTGAAAAGCATCACGTTCTCAAAAAACATCGGCACGGTCTCCCCGATTGCGTTTTCGAAAGCGTCCAAGCCGATAGAAATAAGGTTCGATGCCGACAATATCGTTTATTACAGCAAGGGCAACTGTGTTATACAAAGAGACCATCTGCGTGGTGAGTACGACGGCGTCGCCTGCGGTACCTGCGCAAGCGTGATACCCGAGGACGACAGAATACGTTGCATCTGCTCATCCGCATTTGCCGAACAGGAACACCTCGAACGCATCGTCATACCCAAGAACATAACTCATATATTCGAGGAAGCGTTTCTGCGCTCGAGCGTCAAAAGCGTGGACTTCAGCGAAGGTCTGCAGGTGATCGATTTCCGCGCATTTCACGTCTGCAGACACCTTGAAAGTATTTCACTGCCGAGCAGTATTTGCTACGTTGACGAGGAAGCCTTCGCATTTTGCGAGTCTCTCACCGAGGTGACGATTCCCGAGGGCGTCACGACAGTCGGTATGAATCGCGGTCACTTTGTGCTTGACGGCAAAAAGGGCGGAAGAATCGGTTTTTCAGCGTTTGCCAAGTGCAGGGCTTTGAAAACGATAAGGCTGCCAAATTCACTGTACTATTACGCAAGCAATGCCTTCTCGAACTGTATATCGGTCGAAAAGGTATACTACAACGGCACGCTTGCCGAGTGGGATAAGGTATGTAAGCCAACGCGCGAGGAGCAATCGCGCACAGACTCGTTTATGAAGGAAAAAATCGTCCCGCTCGTCTGTCTCGACGGTGAGACCGAAACGGCGATTTTATATCACCGATAGAATTTCTATTATGAACACAAGGAGAAGTTTATGAAAAGAATAATCTCGGCTTTGCTTATATTTCTTTTTTCGATCAGCCTTATCGCTGCTGCGTTCGCGGAAGGCGACAAAAGGCTGCTTGGCGACGTAAATGACGACGGTGCGATCGACCAATACGATTACATTCTTGTCTGCCGTCACTATTTCGAAACCTTTTCGATCGACGAAAACGACCTTATATATGCGGACGTTTTCGAGGACGGCAACGTCAATCAGTACGATTACATTTTGATAAAGCGCCATTATTTCGGCACGTACGAGATAACGGGAAGCCCTGTTATCTCCGACGACTCGAGCGTTCCCGACGACTCGAGCGTCCCCGACGATTCGAGCGTCCCCGACGATTCGAGCGTCCCCGACGATTCGAGTGTTCCCGACGATTCGAGCGTTCCCGACGATTCGAGCGTTCCCGACGACTCGAGTGTTCCCGACGATTCGAGCGTTCCCGACGATTCGAGCGTCCCCGACGACTCGAGTGTTCCCGACGATTCGAGCGTTCCCGACGATACGGGAATTCCCGAGGGTGCGATAATTCCCGAGCTTACTCCCGATTCACAAAGCGAATCGGTTATGAAGGCGAACACAGCCGCACTTCAAAGCGCCGTAGACGAAGCGAGTGAGATCTCCGGAACCGTATATATTCCTGCAGGTACCTTCCACTTCGCGTCGCAGGGCTTGAACCGACGCAATTTTTCGGAATACGTTTGTATGCCGAAGGACAACGTCACCATCATCGGCGAGGGTGACTCAACCGTTTTGAAGCCGGTAGGTCGCTCTACGAATGGACTGGACATGTTCTATTTCAACGAATACGCCGACAGCGGATTCACCAACCCGCAATACCTTGTAAACGCCGATTTCCGCGACTTCGTCATTGACGGTGCTCTCGCGAACGCCGACCAATACTCCTCCGCAGGTAAGGGCTTTATGATAAACCTTTACAAGGACTGCGACTGGTACAACGTAACCGTTAAAAACACCGACGGCACAGGCTTCGGTATGGACTGCCCAATAAACTGCACTATAATCAACTGCAAGGCATATAACTGCGGCAAGCGCGCGACCACAAACGACGTCGGCGCATCGGGCTTCGGCATCGGCACGGGGTATTCCGAAGATGAAACGCTTCTTATCGACGGCTGCTACGCCGAAGGCAACAAGAAATTCGGCGTCTTCTTCGAGCATCAAGGCAGATTCTGCGGAGGTGCCCACTATAAGGCGCAGTCGCTTGAGAGTATGATCGTGCAGAACTGCACGGCAAAAAACAACTACGTTGATTTCGGCGGTGAGCTTGCTGTCGACGTCACCTTCAAGAGCTGTACCGTTCCTGCCGACAGCACGAGCGCGCGCAAGATATCCTTCACCCACCACTCCATCCGTTGCTTTGTTATCGACATGAACGTTGAGGCTGAATTCGACGACGTTACCAACAAGAGCGCTTATTACTACGACGCCGTTTATTGGGGCGTAAACATGGGCCTCACGACGGGAATCGGCGGCAATCTGTTCGGCATCGACGGCAGCTGTACGCTCGGCAACTCGATAACCTTCCTTTACCGACTCGCAGGCTATCCCGGAGAGCTTAAGCTTAACAACGTCGGCGAAGCCTATTACTACGAGGAGGCGTTGAAGTGGGCGGTCAAGCTCGGGATGGTCGAGAGCAACGCAGATATGAATTCGACCTGCGACTACAACGATCTTATAAACCACCTCTGGATTTACGACGGCAAAAAGCAGGCGGACGGCGAATACGACGACGCGACTAACTGGGCGATCGCAAGCGGCATTATCGACGCACCCGTCGAGGGTAAGCTTCTCCGCCAAGACGCGCTTTATGTACTTTACAATTATTTCGGCTGATAAAATAACGAAACACCCTACGACCGTAAAGTCATAGGGTGTTTTTGTTTTGTCACAAAGCTTTTGTATTTCCTTATTTGCACGACCGAGAAATTGAAAATTACTTCTTCAAGACCTTTTTGCACCAAGTGCGTTTATTGCATTTGGGACACTTTAAGTGACGGGTAAAGCCTCTGTGCATGCTCATCATTACTTCTTTATAGGTAGGTACAATTTCGCATCCACATTCTTTGCACTTGTAAGCACCCACACTGACTTCAAGCTTTAATGCATAGAAGCACGGTATCAAAAACACAACACAAACACCAAGAATTGTGACAAGCTGCCACACTCCTTCGGGAATC
>JAFXDO010000028.1 GCA_017563195.1 Clostridia bacterium
TGCAAAGACTCTCATTATCTCCGAGCATACCGTTAAGGATTATGTGAAAGATATTTATATTGCTTTGGAGGTTCACAGCCGCATAGAGCTTGCCGCTTTGGTGAACAACTACCGCTTGCTAACCAGAAGTGATTAGCCAAAAGGAGCTGCACGTTTGAAACTTGCTGACAGATTAAACCGGATTATTGAAGATAGACAAATCAGCAAGGCAGAATTCGCAAGGAGGATCGGCGTTACCGTCAATACGGTGAACTATTATCTCAGAAAGGCGTATAAAAAACTGAACGTCCACAGCCGAGAGGAGCTTGTCGAGCTGCTCGAAAGCATAGGGATTCCCCCAAATATGAACTCATAAAAGCCAAACAGCTCGGAGATCGTTGTAACCTCGGAGCTGTTTTCATCTGTATATAAAGAAAAATCCGACCATCTTTTCGATGATCGGATTTTCTCTTGTCCCGTACCGGCTTTCACCCATTGGTCAATTTTTGTCCCTTTGAGCGAAAAGCCTTTAAGCCCTGTGGTTTTCTTTTATTTGCGTTTGTGTTATTCAAGTCCGATAACGTAGTCGAACGCCGCGTCGAGCGCTTCCTTTACGAAATCGGGGATGCTTTCGTTTTCGCCCGTCGAGGTCTTGATAGACTTAAGCGTTTCGGCAAACGACTCAAAATCGGTACTGCCGAGCGCAGACACGCTCTCTGCGAGAGAATCGAGTGATGCAAGCTGCTCCTCGCTGAAGCCGCCCTTGTATGCCGCCGCGTATCTGAGGTTCAGGATGCGCTTTTCGAGCATTTCGGTGCAGGCGGGGATAAGCTCTGCATCGGGCGCGGTCGCAGGGGTCGCCTCATAACGGAGCGCGTTGCGGATGGTCTCGCCGTAGCCGCAGGTTGCAATATAGCGGAGCGTGAATATACCGAAGCCCTCGCCGCAAACGTCGTAGGGCATAACGAGCTGCTCTCTAATCGACTCGTGAGACGCCCTTACGTAGGTGCCTATGCCGAGCACGAGCGAGGTGTACTCGGTCACGGGGAGTATCTCGGTCGCATACTTGAGCTGATATTCGGTGTTATCGCCGTAGATCATGGGATAGATCGCGTCGGCATAGCCGTTTGCCGCCCACTTCTCTACGTCCTGATAGGTAAACATCTGTCGGTCGCGATAATCGGCAAAGCAGGTGAAGCTTACGTGAAGCTCGGGATTTATCGACTTGACCGTCTCGTAAAAGCGCTTCTGATAATCCGAAATGATGTCACGTCTCCAGGCGCACCACTTATCCCAAAGCGGATCGGATATCTTGATGGTCGCGGGGTCCTTGCCGTATTTCGCCACGAAGCCGCTTACCGAGCTTTCGTTATAGCCGAAGTCCTCGTAGTTGTGCTCCTGATAGTAATAAGGCAGAGGGTAGCGCATATAGTCCGCCTGAACGCCGTAAACGTCGTATTTTTCGGCGATCTCGCTTATGATGGCAAGGTTGAACGCCTGAACGTCCTTATCTGCGGGGTCGAGCGTGATGACCTTGTCGGGTCCAACGACTCCGCCCTTGTTGGTCTTCAGGTACTTGTCCTTGTAGATCGACATGTAATGGTTCTCGGGATAAAACACTCCGTCGAGGCCGCTCGAGAAGCTGTTGACCATTACGATGAGGCGTATTCCGTTTTCGTCGCACGCCTTCTTAAACGCGTCGATAAGGTCGAGCCCGTTGAGCTGGGGCAGCATGATCAAGCCGGGTACCTTGCTTTCGTAGACGCTGAAGCCGATAACGATGTTATCGATAATAAGCGTGTTGAGTCCGCAGTTCTTGGCGTATCTGACGGTGTGATCGACGTCGGCTTGGGTCTTGTAATGGAGCGACAGCGCCTGACTGTAGTCGTATTCACCGAGGGTCACCCACGCGGCTCTGTCCTGAACCGTCACATAGGGCACAAGCTCGACTCTCGCCTCGCTTGCAAGTGATTTGAGGGTGGAAACGCACTGAGCAAGCGTATCGCCGTCAAAGCCGTTGTATTCCGAAGCGTCTTCGCCTCTGCCGAGCGTCGCTTCGGCAAGCGCGATATGCTCCTCCATGCTGTTATAGATCGACGCCACCTTCATAAAGTCGACGTTTGACAGCTTTTCGATCTCCGAATCGAGAGCTTCGCGTATCGCGTCGCATTCCTCGGCAAGGCGGTCGAGCTCGGTCACGGGGTTCGTCACGAAGCATATGCTTCTCGCGCCGGTGCGGAGCACGCTCGCTCCGACCGTCACCTCACGTGCCATCTGTGTAGCCGCCATTCCCGTTGCCGACACGATATAGCCGTTTTCGGGTATGTTTTTGATGCCCGAGCAATTTACATACATTTCGGTGACTACGCCCGATTCGTTTACCGCAACCTCCAAAAGGTTGTCGCCGACGGGAGTCGTCGACTGCTCGGACGCGGTATAAATGACGATTCCGTCCTCGGGACGGGTCCTGTTCTCGCCCGCGTAGCCGTAGCGGTTGAAGGTGTAAAGACCGTCGCTTTCCACAAGCTCTGCGCTGTCGCCGACGTTGAGCTTCGTCGTCTTGCGGTCGAGCGCGGTGCCCTGACCGACGACAAGCACGTAGCCGTCTGCGGGGATGCTGATGCCCGCAAGGTTATCGCCCGAGCGGTTTATATCGACGATCTTTCCGTCGGAAACCGCGATCTCGGTACAATACATATTGCTTTCGGTGATGCCGGTATACCAGTTTTCGTCGTAGAGCCAGCCCGTCTCCTCGGAGGTGCGTTCCTCGTTTTCGTGACCCACTTCAATGACAACGTCACCGAAGCGCACGTATTTTTCGGGCATAGCCTCAATATCGACGGCGTCGCATTCGACCTCTGCGCCGAGCTCGATGCTCGCGTCAACGTTACGGAAGCGGATGATATAGCCGCTTTCGGGGATAACTGCAGTCGAGCCGCTGTCAAATACGGCGACGACGGTATCGTTAATGACGGCGACGTCGAAAAACGACTTATCCGTCGCGTCGGACTTCGGTACAGACGTCTTACCCGATTCTCTCGTATAAATATACACGCCGTCGGAGCCGTCCTCTGTGTTGACCTCGCCTCCGAGTACGTACTCGGTCTCACCCACGGTGACCGTAAGCGCGCTCGTATTCTCTGCAGCAGACGAGCTGTCGACCGACGATTCGCCCGCATCCTCCGAGCAGGCGACGAGCATAGGAATAAGCATCGCCGCGAAGCAAACGAGCGCAAGAAGCTTTATGATCGAAAAGCGTTTCATTGAAATATCCCTCTCTATTCTGCAAATATTACAGGCTGTGTGCGGGGAAGCGGCTCGGGAAGTGGGCAATCGCGGTATCCGAGAATGCAGTTACCGATGCCGATATATTCGTCGGGAATGCCGTATTCACGGGCGATCGCCCTGCCCTCCTCGCTCTCAAACACCTCGCGTGCGCGGTGTATCCAGCAGGAGTCGATGCCAAGCGAGAACGCGGCGTTCATAAGGTTCGCCATCGCGCAGGAGCCGTCCTCGACGGTGGTGGTGCGATTGCGGTCGGCAAAGACGACGATGACGGTGTTCGCGCCGTAAAACGGGTCGCCGTCGCTTCCCATCACGCTCGCATTAAGAGCCGAAAGTCTGTCGCGGAGCTCCTTATTCGTCACAACGAGAAACAAGGTATCTCTGCTGTTTCTGCCGGTCGGCGCATAAAGCCCCGCCTCGAGTATCATATTGAGCTTTTCCCGATCGATCGGTCGGTCGGTAAACTTACGGACGCTTCGTCTCGTGACGAGCGTTTTCAAAGTATCGTTCATATTAATCCTCCAACGCGTCAAGCAGAGCCGCCTCGGCGTTGCGATAGTCGTTGCAGTCGAGGCTCATTATGCTTGCGCGGTCCCAATTCGAATAAAGCTTTGCGATATCCCTCTCGCGCAGGACGAGCGAGTACGCCTTCTCGAGCGCATCGCTGCAGCCTCGTGCCTCGGCGGTCTTCAAAAGCGTAAAGAGACGTACGCCGCGGAAGAGCGCCTTCCAGCGAAGCGTCAGTAACGGAGCGCCGTCGCGTCCGGGATAGACCAGCTCAAGGTCGCCGACAGGGAACGGGCCGTAGCGCTCGTCGCGGCTCGGGTCGTCCGCCCAGCAGGTGTAGCTCCAGCGCAAAAATCCGTCCATTTTGGCGTATGCCGCGAGGATACCGATATAGTAGCCGTCGACAAGCTCGCTTCTCAGGAAGGTGTTGGGTATTTCGGGACAGCAGCAAACGTAGTAAAGGAAGCGCTTGTCGGGCATCTTTTCCCTGAAGCCCATCAACGCGTCGTATTCGCTGTACATTGCCGAAATATAGGGCGCAAAATCGTATATATCGTCGCCGAACTCGTTGACAAACTCGGCGTGGTTGATCGCGGTCTTGTATTTGAAGCTCGGCGCGGTCTGCTTGATGTGATTGAGGCTCTTTCTGTACGCCTCGACGTCGGCAGGCTCGTCCGCGGCGATGCGAACACGGTCGATCTGACCGGTGGTCAGGAAATAGCTTTCGAGAGCGCGGATATATTCATCAAGCTCCCTTGCGGTGCGGAGATAATCGTACACCCCGCTTGCCTCGTCAAGCACTCGGATATGTATTCCGTCGGGATAGTCGGGCGCGGTGCGTTCCCCGCCGTATTCCTTGGTGTCCCAGACGTTTACGAGTCCGAACACCGATATGCATTCATCAATGCCGTATTCGGCGCAAAGGTCGATATATCTCTGCATTGTCGAATAATCGAATTCAAGCGTTCCGTCGCTCCTGCGTCTGACAGATATCATCGAGTATTCGAACAGATTCGCAGAAAAGCGCTGCTCGTTCTGACACCCCTGACCGTTCCAGGGGATCTCCGACGCGATGACCGTGACCGACTTTACTCCCAAAGCACCGAGCGATTCGACGTATTTACGCAGGATATCGAAATGCGCATCGCTCCAAAGCGGCACGCCGTAATAGCGGGCAATATTCGAGGGGTGCTGCCAAAGATCGAGATGGAAGCCGTTGTCCCTGCCTTCGGGGAAAGTGAAGCCGTATACGGTAAGCTTCACTTCGACCTCGCCGACAAGCTCCTCCCTTGAAAAGCCGTAGCTTTCGTATATCTTCAGCCTGCCGCAATATTCGCCTTTGCTTGCGTCCGCGGGCAGACTCATTTCACAAAAGACCGACAGAATGCCGTCGGCATCGCACTCGACGACGCTTTTTGTCTGAAGCGAGTCGGCGCGGTAATAGGAATCGTCGCAGATATGCATGCCTATATGGTTAAGACTGCATTCAAACGGCATTTCAACGGCAACACGGAGATTTTTGCGCTTGACGTTCTGCGAAAACCAGGGCTGTGTCGACAGATTAAGCGCAAAGGGCTCGTCCGCGCTTATGACAAGCTGAAACGACGCAGTGTCGTTTCTGCCCGCAACGAGAGATATCTCCTTGCCGAGCGAGCTGACGGCTTCGGGGTTCATTCTTGCACGGTCGCCCCATATAAGCTTGAAGCTTTCGGGCGCCGCGCCGTAGCGTAGGTTCATAGTGCTCCTCCGTTATGCGTTTATCAAATAGGGATTTCTTCTGCGTTCCTCGGAAAGCGTCGTGCGCGCGTCGTGACCGGGGAATATTTCGTAGTCGCCGGGGAGATTGCGCAGCGCGCGGAGCGAGCGCATCATCTGTGCCTCGTCGCCGCCGAGGTCGGTCCTGCCGATGCTCTGCTTAAACAGCGTATCGCCGGTAAACATCATTCCGTCGAAAACGTAGCAAACGCTTCCGGGGGTGTGTCCCGGAGTCGGGATGACGTAGAAATCGAATCCCGCGATCGAATACTCGCCCTCCTTGGAAAAGGTGTATTCCGCAGGCTCGAAGGGGCGCGGGTCGTAAGGGATTATCGCGCTGAACATGTCGCGCTCGGTAAGCATATGCGCGTCACGCTCGTGTATCGCGACGGGAATATTTATACCGCGCAGGTCACCGACGGCAAGTATATGGTCGAAATGCCCGTGCGTCAGCAAAATGAGACGGCATATCGCGTCGGCGCGATGGAGCGCGTCCTGAATCACGGTAATATCCGAGCCCGGATCTATAACTATCGCATCACGCGAATCGGGATTTTTGACGATATAGCAGTTTGTGCGAAGCGATCCTACCTCAACTCTGCTGACAAGCATATCCTTCATAAAAATATACATCCTCTCCGATCATATCTGGTTAAATTATACACTTTGGCGTGCAAAAAGTAAATAGCAAAATAGCGTGCTAACGCATTTTTTGAAAAAAATCAAAAAAACTATTGACAAATCCGATTCGGTGTGCTATTATGCAGGCAAATAAAAGCATAGACAAGGACACGGGACGTTGTGTTCACGGTTTTCAGAGAGCTGCCGTTTGGTGCGAGGCAGCAGCCGCCATACCGTCTTATCACCTTCGAGCTGCACTCCCGAAACAACAGTAGGGTGTGCCGGAGTTTCCGCCGTAACAAAGGGAAACGCGTCATAGGCGCCGCAAATGAGTGGTATAATGCAGTTATCTAAGGTAACTTCATCTCTTTGCAGATGGAGTTTTTTGTTTTCTTAACCGCCTTTGCTTCTTACTGCGGCAAAAAACAAACGAAAAGGAAAGAGGAAAACAAAATGGAACAGCAATCCAAGGCAATCGCAGAACGACTTAAATGGGCGAGAGAGAATCTTGATATCCCCGCATCCGCTATGGCGGAGGCGTGCGGGATCGGCGAGGCTGAATACGTAAGAATGGAAAAGGGCGAGGACGACTTCTCGTTTTCCTTCCTGTTCAAGTGCGCCAAGCTTCTCGGCATGGACATTTCCGAGCTTGTTTCGGGCTCCGACCCCAAGCTCGACTTCTATAACCTTACCCGCGCAGGAGGCGGTATGCCGATAAAGCGCGAAAAGGGCTTTGACTACCGTCACGTTGCTCCCCTGCTCAAGAACCGCGTAAGCGAGCCCTTCATCGTAACCGCAAAGTACGACGAGGAGCTCCAGAGCAAGCCCATCACGCTTGCAACTCACGAGGGTCAGGAGTTCGACCTTATCCTCACGGGCAACCTCAAGGTTCAGCTCGGCGAGCACACCTACGTAATGAACCCCGGCGACACGGTGTATTACGACTCCAACCATCCCCACGGTATGATCGCAGTCGGCGGTCAGGACTGCACCTTCCTCGCGGTTGTATTCAAGGAAAACGCTTCCTCCGCAGACGACTCGGCACCCGAAGCAAAGCCCGAAAGACAGTCCACCTCCTACAACTACGACAATTGCATCTACAAGCAGTTTGTCGACGAGACCTTCGACGACGAGGGCAAGCTCGTTGACATCAAGCTTCATTGCAACGATAACTTCAACTTTGCGTACGACGTCGTTGACGCGCTCGCCGCAAAGGTCCCCAACAAGAAGTGCATCCAGTGGGTCGGAAACGACGGCACCGAAATGGAATTCACCTATTCCGACATTTCGCGTCTTTCCTCCAAGGCGGCAAACTACTTTGCGATGCTCGGAATTCAGAAGGGCGACAGAGTTATGCTCGTGCTCAAGCGCCATTGGCAGTTCTGGGTCTGCATGATCGCTCTTCATAAGCTCGGCGCAGTCGCGGTTCCCGCAACCAACCAGTTGGTCGAGCACGACTTCGAATACCGCTTCAACGCAGGTGAGATCAGCGCGATCGTCTGCACGGCAGACGGCAACACGGCTGTCGAGGCAGAGCGTGCGGCGGAAAAGGCGCCCACTCTCAAGACCAAGATCATGGTCAGAGGCACCCGCGAGGGCTGGCACGACTTCGACACCAACTTTATGCGTTGCTCCTCTAACTTCCAGAGAGTTGAAAATTCGAAGGACGACCCCTCGGTTATGTTCTTCTCCTCGGGCACGACGGGCTATCCCAAGCTTGCGATGCACAGCTTTACCTACCCGCTCGGTCACATCGTTACCGCGAGACATTGGCATCACGTCGATCCCGACGGACTGCACTTCACCATCTCCGACACGGGCTGGGGCAAGGCGCTCTGGGGCAAGCTTTACGGTCAGTGGCTCTGTGAGGCGGCTGTATTCGTATACGACTTTGACCGCTTCGACGCGTCCAAGCTTCTTCCCATGTTCGCGAAATACAACATCACCACCTTCTGCGCACCTCCCACGATGTACCGCTTCTTCATCCGCGAGGACCTGAGCAAGTACGACCTTTCGTCGCTCAAGTACGCGACCATCGCGGGCGAGGCACTCAACCCCGAGGTGTTCAAGCAGTTCTATAACGCAACCGGTATCAAGCTTATGGAGGCGTTCGGTCAGACCGAAACCACGCTTACCGTCGGCAACTTCATCGGCTGTGAGCCCAAGCCCGGCTCTATGGGTAAGCCCAGCCCCGCATACGACATCGACATCATCCGCGAGGACGGCACGAGCGCCGCAGTCGGCGAGGAGGGCGAGATCGTCGTCCGTCTCGACAAGGGTAAGCCCTTCGGTCTCTTCCTCGGCTATTACAAGAACGAGGACGCGACCAATTCGGTGCTCTGCGACGGTCTTTATCACACCGGCGACACCGCTTGGCGTGATGAGGACGGCAACTTCTGGTACGTCGGACGTGTCGACGACGTCATCAAGTCGAGCGGCTACCGCATCGGCCCGTTCGAGATCGAAAGCGTTATCATGGAGCTTCCCTACGTGCTCGAGTGTGCTATCACCGGCGTTCCCGACGAGACCCGCGGTCAGGTCGTAAAGGCGACCATCGTGCTCACCAAGGACAAAGTCCCGAGCGACGAGCTCGTCAAGGAGATCCAGAACTACGTCAAGACCCACACCGCGCCCTACAAATATCCTCGCAGAGTCGAATTTGTGGACGCGCTTCCCAAGACTATCTCGGGCAAGATCAGAAGAACCGCGATCAGAAATCAGGACAAAAACAAGCAGTAATGCCCTGCAAGGCAGAATCAAGGCAAGGAGGAGCTTCTCCTTGCCTTTTTTGTTTAGAAAATATTTGATAAATTTCAAAAAAACTATTGTCTTTTTGTGTCCGATTATGTAAAATAGGGGTATAAAATGCAGTACTATTGTTACTGCAAAAAACTTGGAGGAAAAAGAAATGAAAAAGTTTCTCGCACTGTTTCTCGCGTTGATCCTTGCTTCTGTTTCCCTTCTCAGCTTCGCAGGCTGCCAGCCTAACGAAGAAGGCGAAGGCGAAAGCAACTTCAAGGTAGGCGCAATCTACATCAACAGTAAGAACGATACCGCAGGCTACACCTTTGCACACCACAACGGTATCACCACCGCTATGAAGCAGCTCGGTCTCAACCCCGACACCCAGCTCTTCATCGTTGACGAGGTTCCCGAAGACAAGGAACAGGTTCTCGCAGCTATCGACACTCTCGTTGGTAACGGCGTTAACATCATCTTCGGTATTTCGTTCGGCTATATCGATGCTATGGAAGAGGCTGCAGGCAAGTATCCTGACGTTATCTTCTCTCACGCTACCGGCTACAAGAGCAACGAAACCAACTTCAACAACTACTTCGGCCGTGCATATCAGGCACGTTACCTCGCAGGTATCGCTGCAGGTCTCAAGAGCCTTGAAACCGGCAACAACAACGTAGGCTACGTTGCTGCATACGCTACCGAATACGCTGAAACCGCTTCGGGTATCAACGGCTTCGCTCTCGGCGTACAGGCAGTCAACCCCGACGCTGTACTTTACGTAAAGAGCCTTTCTGCTTGGGCAGACGAGGTTAATGAAAAGGCATACGCTAACGAGCTTATCGCATCCTTCAACTGCGGTATCATCTCTCAGCACTGCGACTCCGCTCAGCCTCAGATCGCTGCAGAAGCTGCAAACGTATTCGGCTGCGGCTACAACTCCGATATGACCGCTGACGCTCCCAAGGCTCACCTCACCGCTGCTATCTGGCATTGGGACGTTTACTACAAGACCGCTATGCAGGCTGCTATGGACTGCGAAAAGGCTGCTGACTTTGTCACCAAGATGGGCGGTCAGGCATACTACGGCGGCTTGAAGGAAGAATTCGTAGACGTTTCTCCCCTCAACAGCACCTGTGCTGCTAACACCGACAAGGCTATCGCAGCAGTTCGCGAGCTCATCGTAAGCGGCGAATGGGACGTATTCTCCGGCGTTAAGCTCAGCATCTCTGCTGACGGCACCGTTACCAAGTCCGACGCTGCTCTCGTTGACAACAAGGGCAACGAAATCGTAGCTGCAGGCGGCGCATCGGTTGCAGACGGCGTTATCACCGGTACCATGAACTACTTCGTTAAGGGTATCACCTGGGTCAACGATCCCAACGGCAGCACCACTCCCGACACCGACCCTGACACCAGCGCAGACGCAAGCGAAGAAGTCAGCGAATAATCAATAGGCCAATTTATCCGGGCCGGCCGAACAATTACGACCGGCTCGGATTTTTATAAACCCGAGGACCCTACGGATCTCTTCGGGCAAAATTCCGAGCGAACGAGAGAAAACGTGACAACGCTTTCCGTCGTTTGCTTCGGAAATCGAATTCAAGCATCAAAAGGAGGTTGTTTCATGGCGAACAAGCAGCATATGGTTCAGGTCCAAACGGAAAACAACGAAAACGGACAGAATTACGCCATTGAAATGAGAGGCATCACCAAAACCTTTGGCAGCGTCGTTGCAAACAAGGGCGTTAACCTTACGGTAAAATCGGGCGAGATCCTTGCTCTTCTCGGTGAAAACGGCTCGGGCAAAACGACGCTGATGAATATGCTCTCGGGTATATACAAGCCCGACGAGGGCAGTATCTTCATCAACGGCTCGGAGGTGTCGATCGACTCCCCCGAGGATTCCAAAAAGTACGGCATAGGTATGGTGCACCAGCACTTTAAGCTTGTAGACGTATTTTCCGCCGCCGACAACATCTGGATGGGAAGAGAAAACCCCGGATTTGTTCTCAAGAACGAGCGTCACAGCGCGATTGAGGCTCTTGCGAGCACCTTCGGCTTCGAGCTCGACCCGAGAAAAAAGGTATACAATATGTCGGTCTCCGAAAAGCAGACGCTTGAAATAGTCAAGGTGCTTTGCTACGGCGCGAAGATAATCATCCTCGACGAGCCGACAGCCGTACTCACGGTTCAGGAGATCGAAAAGCTCTTCTCGGTGCTTCGCCGCATGAAGGAAGAGGGCCACGCGATAATTATCATCACCCATAAGCTCAACGAGGTTATGGATATTTCCGACCGTGTCGCGATCCTCCGCAAGGGCGAATACATCACCACGGTCAACACGAGTGAAACCAACGAGCAGGAGCTCACCGAATATATGGTAGGCAGAAAGGTCGACCTCAACATCGACCGTCCCGTCGTCGAAACCACCCGTCCCCTCTTGGAGGTGCGCGACCTTTGCATCAACAATGACGAGGGCGCAACTGCCATCGACAACGTCAGCTTCTACATCAGAGGCGGCGAAATACTCGGTGTCGCAGGCATCGCGGGATGCGGACAAAAGGAGCTTTGCGAGGCGATCGCGGGCTTGCGTCCCATCAAGTCGGGTCAGATGATCCACAAGGGAGACAACATCGTCGGTCTTTCGCCGAAGCAGATACTCGAGAAGGGCATTTCGATGTCATTCGTTCCCGAGGACAGACTCGGTATGGGCTTGGCGCCCTCGATGTCTATCGTCGACAATATGCTTCTTAAAAATTACCGCGACTGCAAGGGTCCCTTCGTTGACAGAAAGAGCGGCAGAGCCGATGCAATGCAGGTAATCAAGGACCTTGAGGTCGTAACCCCGTCGGCAGACACCCCCGTCCGTCGTCTTTCGGGCGGTAACGTACAGAAGGTCCTGCTCGGCAGAGAGATCAAGGCGGGCCCGAACGTTATCGTTACGGCATACCCTGTGCGCGGTCTTGATATCAACTCCTCGTATATGATATACGACATACTCAACAAGCAGAAGACCGATGGCGTCGGCGTGCTGTTCGTAGGTGAGGACCTCGACGTTATGATGGCGCTGTGCGACAAGATAATGGTTCTCTGCCACGGCAAGCTTATGGGCGTCGTCCACGCTCACAAGACCACCAAGGAGGAGCTCGGACTTATGATGACCGGCGCTCTCGACCTCAAGGACAAATACGAAGACAAGCCCGCAGGCATCGCTAAGGATACCCGATTCGGCGAACAGGAAGCAAAGGAGGCGTGACAAATGGGATTTCATATCGTCAAGCGTGACAACTGCCCATTGTGGCAGAAATGCTGTTTGTATATCGGCGCCGTGCTTCTCGCCGTTGTCATCGGCGGCATCGTATTGCTTTCGATCGGTGTCAACCCGATAAAATACTACACCCGTATGTTCACGATGGGTATGATCGGCAACAGGATCGCCCACGTAACCTTTATGAACTATCTTAAAAAGCTGGTTCCGCTCGTTATCACCTCGATCGCGCTTTCGCTCGCCTTCAAGATGCGATTCTGGAACATCGGCGGTGAGGGTCAGTTCATCATGGGCGCCATCGCCTCGGGATTCGTCGCGCTCAAGTGGGGCAACGTGCTTCCGATGTGGCTCTCGCTCATCATTATGTGTGTTGCGGCAATGCTGGCGGCAGGTCTTTACGGTCTTATCGCGGCGTGGTTCAAGGTAAGGTTTTCGACGAACGAAACGCTTATGACCCTTATGCTCAACTACATCGCCTTGCACTTCCTTATGTTCTTGTCCGAAAGAAAAGAGGATTGGAACTTCTTCCTCGACGAAACCTCGGCAAGGCCCAAGTTTGCAAGCTTTTCGCAATTCGTAAAAATGCCGACCATAAAGATCGGCGCAAAATTCGAGCTTAATATCTGCGTAATAATCGCAGTGCTCGTCGGCGTGCTCGTATTCCTTTATTTGAAATACACCAAGCAGGGCTACGAGATCAGCGTAATCGGCGACAGCGTCGGCACCGCAAGCTATGCGGGCATGAACGTAAAGCGCATCATCCTCCGCACGGTATTCCTTTCCGCGGCACTCATAGGTCTCGCGGCGGCGTGCAGAGTCGGAACGGCGGGCATCCTTTCGACCTCGATCACCGAGGACGTGGGCTGGACGGGTATCATCGTCGCTTGGCTGGCTAAGCTCAACACGGGAATAATCTTCCTTGCTTCGGCGCTCATCTGCGTGCTTCAGCAGGGCTCCGAGGTTGCGGCAAGCTCGTTCTCGCAGGTTTCCTCGAGCTTCGCAAATATGCTTCAGGGTCTCATCCTGTTTTTGGTGCTCGCGGCTGACTTCTTCACCCGCTTCCGCATAGCCCGTGCAAAGAAAGGAGAAAAGAACAATGGATAAAATCGGCGTATTGACACAGTTCGTATACAACATCGTTCTTTTGAATATCCCCTTGCTTTACGGCACGGTCGGCGAAATTATGGTCGAAAAATCCGGCTGTCTCAACCTCGGTGTCGAGGGAACGATGGCGGTCGGCGCGATATTCGGTTACATCTTCGGCTGTTACGCAAACAGCCTCGGAGTCGGTATATTCTCGGCATTCCTGATGGGCGCGCTTTGCGGACTTATCTTCGCGGTTCTCACCGTTTCGCTTCAGGCCAACCAGAACATCACCGGTCTTACCCTCAGCACCTTCGGCTTGGGCATTTACTTCTTTGTCGGTCACAGCCTTAAGGCCAAGGCTTGGCCGGTAATGAACGACTACGCAGGTGTTAGCGAGGGCTTTCAGGGTATTCAGATACCCCTTCTCTCGAAGATCCCCATCATCGGCAAGGGTCTGTTCAGTCACAATATCCTCGTGTATCTCGGCATCGTCATCGCGCTTGCCGTTTGGTGGTATCTCAACCGCACGACGTTGGGTCTCCGTCTCCGCGCGGTGGGCGAAAATCCCGCTGCGGCTGACTCGGTCGGTATCAACGTAAAGCGTATGAAGTACCTCCACATCTGTATCGGATGCGGTATTATGGGCATCGGCGGCTACTATATGGGTCTTAATATGTCGGGCTCCTTCAACAGCAGCTGCTGGATAAACGGCTACGGCTGGATAGCGGTCGCACTCGTTATCTTTGCGAACTGGAATCCCGCGCTCGCAATCCTCGGAACCTTTGTTTTCGGCTTCTTCAACGCGCTCCCCGTTTCGGCGAGCAGCCTTGCAATGGCATTCCCCAAGGGTCTCGGTTGGCTTGCGGCCATTCCCTCGCAGCTTTACGACGCACTCCCCTTCATCATCACCGCAATCGTCCTTATTGCAACCTCGATACGCAACAAGCGCGGCAGCAGCGGCTTGCCTGCGGCGTTGGGTCTTAACTACTTCCGCGAGGAAAGATAGTCACTCCAAAAAACGACAAGCTTTTTTGGGAATGCAAGCATAATCCAAATAAAAAAGAACAAGCTTTTGAGCATTGCCCGAAAGCTTGTTTTTATTTATGATATCTTTTTCCGTTGTTTATCGCGAACGCACGGTACACCTGCTCGGCAAGCATGACCCGCGCGAGCATATGCGGGAAGGTCATTTTCGACATCGAAAGGCGCAAGTCGCACTCGCGCTTCAGGCTCTCGTCAAGTCCGAAGCTCGACCCGATTATAAAGCATATCGGTCGGGTCTCGTTTTCGAAAACACCCGCAAGCTCGGGGCTCGAAAGCTGCTTGCCCTCGATGCACATCGCGATTCTCAAGGCACCCTTGGGGATCTGCTGACGGATCGCGTTTGCCTCCCTTTCAAGCGCACGCAGGATGAGCTTGTCGGAATCCTCTCCAAAGCAGGACTCCTCCTTGATGCAAACCGTTTTGTAATCGCAAAACGCCTTCAGCCGCTTGATATATTCGCTTTCTGCGTCCTTGAAGTATCTTTCCTTGAAGTCGCCGACGTGTATCACCGTGACAGAATTCATTTCCGTCTCCTTTTCGCAACCGTCTTTTTCTTTCTCACCGAAAAGCCGAAATCACCGATCTTTTTGCCGAGTGTAAAATAATCGCCGTGCAGATATGCGAGCATATCCGCCTTTTCGAGCATAAGCCTGCCCTTATCGTCGATTATTTCCTCGTCGACCGCAACCGCAACTATATCCGCTATGAACATATCGTGCGAGCCAAGCGGGATTATCTTATCCACCCTGCACTCGAGCGTCATCGGACATTCGGCAATGCTCTTGCAGGAAACGGCAAAGGAATCCTCCTTTGTCAGCTTCATTTCCTTGAATTTGTCGCAGTCCTTACCCGATCTTACACCGCACCAATCCAGCGCACGCACCATTTCGGAGCTCGGGATATTGACGCAGAATTCTCCGCTTTCCTTGATGAGCGAATAGGAAAAACGCTCGGGACGCACCGAAATGTAAAGCTTCGGCGGATGCGTTGAGCATATTCCCGTCCATCCAATGGTTATTATGTTGTCGATATCGCCGTTTCCGCACGAAACCATAACCGCGGGCACCGGCGCCAGCAACGCCCCGCCCTTCCAATGCTGTTTTGCCATAATCGAACCTATACAATAAAACTTACGTATTTTTCAAGGACACGTGCCTTGAAAAATACACCTTGGAATTCCGCAAGTGTGCGACCGAAGGGAGTGCGCGCGGCGCGAGCGAACGGAATTCATTTAAACCACCCGAAAATGCATTTTCGGGTGAGAGCGAAGCGACCACCCCGCCCTTCCAATGCTGTTTTGCCATAATTGAACCTATACAATAAAACTTACGTATTTTTCAAGGACATGTGCCTTGAAAGCTCATTTGCTTTGCAGCAATTCTGCGACTATTTCATACGCCATGCGCAGACCCGCTGTCGCAGGGACGAACACGGCGCTCGACGGAGTCGCGCGTCCGGTTATTTCGTTTCTTCCCTCGATGCATTTTCCGGGAGGCTCATCCGAGCAGACCACCTTAAGAGCTTCAACACCGCGAGCGCGAAGCTCCTTACGCATCACTCTCGCCAACGGATCGCCCTCGGTCTTGAAGACGTCGGTCACGGTGATACGCGACGGGTCGAGACGGTTTCCCGTTCCCATCGACGAAATTATCGGAACGCCGCATTCACTCGCGCTTTTAATCAGCAACAGCTTCGAGGTCACCGTGTCGATACAATCGGCGATATAGTCGTACTGCGACAGGTCGATCACCGACGCGGTCTCGAGCGAATAAAACAGCTCGATCGACTTCACGTCGCAATCGGGAGAAATATCCGAAAGCCGTTCGGCACAGACCTTCGCCTTGCCTTTCCCGACGGTCGAATCAAGCGCTATAAGCTGACGGTTACGGTTGGTCTCGGAAACGACGTCGCCGTCGACGACGGTTATGCTTCCCACGCCGCATCGCACAAGCGCCTCGGCACACCAGGAACCGACGCCGCCGACACCGAAAACGATGACGCTTGAATTATTCAGTTTTTCGGCACCGTCCTCCCCGATAAGCGGGAGCGAACGCTCGATCAAGCTCATAATCTTCTCACTTTTCAAATGGATTTATTGCGTCAACCACCGCGGAATAATACTTTTCGTAGGTGACAAATCCGGGCGCACTGCCCGAAGGCTTTTTCAGATTGCGCACGCGGGTGTAGTCTACCTCGACGTTGCGGCTTCCCCGCTTTTCGCTGTAATAAGCGGCAAGCATAAGCGCCTCGTTGTAGTCGCGGTCGGTCGGTTCCTCATTTCCGTCGGGCGTAAGTATCACGTGCGAGCCGTGAAAGCCCTTGATGTGGAACCATATCTCGTTACGCTCGGCAGAGCCTGTCAGAGCGTCATTTTGCTTGTTGTTTCTGCCCACGCGCACCAAAAGCCCGTCGGTGGTCGTGAAGGAAAGCGGCTTAGACGCGGGAGTCTTTTTCTTTTTGCTGCCCGTAGACTTATCTGAGAGGTATCCGCCCTCGGCAAGCTCGCTCTTGATTTCGGCAAGCTCCTGCGGGCTCGCCGCACGGTCGATAAAGCTGAGCACGCTTTGAAGATAGTCGCACTCCGCCTCGGCCTTTTTGATCTGCTCGGCAAGCACAACCGATGCACGCTTCATTTTCGAGTATTTTTTATAGTATTTCTGCGCGTTTTTAGCAGGATTCAGCGCAATATCAAGGCTTACGGTGATCTCGTTGCCCGACTCGTAGTCGATGCCCGTAACAGAGCTGTCGCCCTGACGGATACGGTAGATATTCGCGGTTATCACGTCGCCTCTGATGCGCATTTCCTCCATAGCGGAGCAATCGTCAAGCTCGTTCTTGAGCAAGCCGAGCTTTTTCTGCGTACGCGAAAGATGAGTGTTGACCGTGCGAACCATATCGTGCGAGTAGCGCCCGATGTTGACAGCCTCCTCCTTCCTGCCGAAGTAATCGGTCAGAAGAAGCGAAAAGCTTTCGTACTCGCGCATTTTCGTTCCGCTTTGGTATTGTGTAAGGGGCATAAACGAGTATTCCACCCCGTTGTCCTCGCCATCGAACACGGCGCAGGGAACAAAGTCGTTTTCCTTAAAGCGTCGCAATAACGATTCGAGCGCGCAATAAAGTGCCTTTGCGTTATGTGAGCCGACCTCACAGTCGGTCCCGCCGAGCGCAGTAAACGCCAATTCCCTTGCAACCACAGGAGAAATCCCCAAAAAGCTCTTGAGGAAAAACGCGCTTGCGGGGGTGCCGCTTTTTTCCTCGCATAGCCGCAAAAACGCGCTTTCATCGACCGCAAAGACCGAAATCTTGTCCTGCTTGGGCGGGAGCTCGTACAAAAGCCCTGACATTACCCGTCGCACGCTTGCGGTAATATCCGACACCGAGCCCGCCGAAAGTATCCTGTCGTTTTCGTCGGTGAGGATGATATTCGAGCACTTGCCCATCATTTCGGCATACAAATGCTTGCGCTTTACGTACCCCATCTCGTCGGCAGAATCGAACAGAAAACGGATGATACGCTCGTTTTCAACCCATTCCGCGCCGACAAGCCTGCCGTTTTGCAGATGCTTGCGATAGAGCATACACGTAGGCGTGGGCGTGTCGGGACGGGCGACCGATTCCTCGGTTATTGCAAGGATAGGTCTCGAGGCGGACGCCGAAACGACAAAGTTCCCGCGCCTTCCCTCGTGATAAAGCTGAAAGTAAAAGCAGCTTTGCGAGCTTTGATGTATCTTTTCCACCCTTGCGCCCGACCATTTATTCAATTCCTGCGCCACAGCGGCGCAAAAAAGTCCGTCAAATGCCATATTCTTCTTCTCTTATAAACTCATAAACGTCGCAGGGCACAGCCTCGCGCACGACGTCCGCCAAAAGCGGAACGATTATCCTCTCGGTCGCGTAGTGGGTGCCGCAGATGAGGTTGAGCCCGAGCTCCTTGCAGTCGATCATATGGTTATGCATAACCTCGCCCGTGACGTAGGTGTCGGCGCCCGCGGCGATAACATCTGCAATTTCATCCTTGCCGCTTCCCGAAACAACTGCAACGCGGCTGACCCTGTCGGTCGCCTTTACACGTCCGAGCACGGTCGGATCAAGCTTCAAACGCTCTGCAACAAGGCGTGAAAACTCCTCGAAGCTCTGCTCCCTCACGTATCCGACTCTGCCGTACGGAATGAACGACTCTGTATTTTCAATACCGAGCAGGCTTGCAAGCGTGTCATTTGCTCCGTTTTCGATAATATCGAGCCTCGTATGGAAGGAAACCACCGCTATTCCCTGCTTTATGCATTCGATAACGCGCTTGCCGACGCTGTCGTCACAGCTGACCGAGCCGAGCGGCTTGAACACAAGGGGGTGGTGCGTGATTATCACGTTGCATCCGAGTCTGCGCGCCTTTTCGATAGCAACGCTCGTACAATCAAGCGCGCAAAGAGCGCGTGTGACCTCGACGCTTTTGTCGGGAACAACGTCAACGCCGTCGTTATCCCAGGGCTCGGAAAGCGATTTGGGGATTTTTTCATCAAGATGCTTTATCAACTGTTCTATAGTCATGGGTAAACCTCAATTCACAAAAAACCGCCAAGAAAGCGGTTTTTTGTAAGTTTTTTTATTTGTTGAGCAGCTTTTTGACCTTTTCAACGATACCCGTTGCGTTAAGCTTGTAGTGCTCAAGCAATACGCCTGCGGGTGCAGAGGTGCCGAAAACGTCGTCGATGCCGTGCTTTACGACCTTGGCGCAAGCGGTTTCGGCAAGTGCCGAGATCACTGCGTCGCCGAGACCGCCGATAACCGAATGCTCCTCGGTGGTGACGATATTGCCGGTCTTTTCCGCATACTCCTTGATAAGCTCGACGTCAAGGGGCTTAATGGTGTGAATATCGATAACAGCCGCGTTGATGCCCTCTGCCGCGAGAAGCTCTCTTGCCTCCATAGCAGCCGCAACCATAATACCGGTCGCGACGATGGTAACGTCGCTGCCGTCTGCAAGCACGATACCCTTGCCGAGCTTGAATTCGCGTTCGCCCTTTTCATAGAACTGAGGAACGGCATATCTGCCGAGTCTCATATAAACGGGGCCGTCGTAATTAACGATCTCCTCAAGCAACGCCTCGGTGGACGCGGAGTCTGCGGGGCAGACCACGGTCATATTGGGGAGCGCGCGCATGATCGCCATATCCTCGCAGAACTGATGGGTAGCGCCGTCCTCGCCGACGGTGATGCCTGCGTGAGAAGCGCAGATCTTAACGGGAAGGTTGGGATACGCAACAGAGTTGCGGATCTGCTCGAACGCTCTGCCGCAAGCGAACATTGCAAACGACGAAGCAAACGCGGGAACGCCGGAAGCGGCGATACCTGCGGCAACCGAGATCATATTACCCTCGGCAATACCTGCGTTGAAGAAGCGTTCGGGATATTTTTTCGCGAAAACAGCGGTCTGGGTCGAGCCCGAAAGGTCGGCATCGAGCACATAAAAGTCGTATTTTTCACCGAGCTCGGCAAGCTTTCTGCCGTACGCGGCTCTTGTTGCTTCTTTTTCAGCCATTTTTAACATCCTCCGCTGCCTTTTCCCAAGCGTCGTTAAGCTCCTTAGCGGCGATAGCGTATTCATCGTCCTTAGGTGCCTTACCGTGCCAGGTGTAATTATTTTCCATGAAAGAAACGCCCTTGCCCTTTACCGTCTTGCATACGATAGCAGCGGGCTTGCCGCTGTTGATAGCCTCGGTAACGGCATTATCGATAGCCTCGAAATCGTGTCCGTCGATAACCGTAACGAACCAGCCGAATGCGCGGAACTTTTCGTCGACGGGATGAGGATTCATTACGTCCTCGACAGCGCCATCGATCTGATAGCCGTTGCAGTCTATAAAGGCAATAAGATTATTAAGCTTGTACTGGTTTGCGAACATCGCCGCCTCCCAGACCTGACCCTCTTCGATCTCGCCGTCGCCCAATGCGGTATAAACTCTCCAGTCGTAGCCCTTGCGCTTTGCAACGGCAGCCATGCCGCAGGCGGTCGAAAAGCCCTGACCGAGCGAGCCGGTGGACATATCTATGCCGGGAATCCCCTTCATATCGGGGTGACCCTGAAGCATTGCGCCGAGCTTACGAAGCTTCTTGAGCTCGGAAACGTCAAAGTAGCCCTTTTCTGCAAGTGCCGCGTAAAGTGCGGGGCAGCAGTGACCCTTGGAAAGCACGAACCTGTCGCGGTTTTCCATTTTGGGGTTTGCGGGGTCGACGTTCATCTTGTGGAAGTAGAGGTAGGTGATTACGTCTGCAATAGACAGCGATCCGCCCGGATGGCCGCTCTTTGCACCGTAGACCGCTTCAACAGAATGCATTCTGATCTTAGCGGCTCTTTCTTTCAGCATTAATACGGTTTTCTTTTCCATTTTCGCGTTTCCTTTCGCGTTCCTTTGGATTATTTTTTTGACTAAAGCCCGGCTCGACGGAGCGCATCGCTGAAATACGCAGGCCTTGCCGCTTCAAACGTCATTGTTTCTCCCGTTATCGGATGAATAAAGGAGATATATTTTGCAAACAGGCACTGACCTTCCATGCCAAGCCTGTAACGCACGCTTCCGTATACCGTGTCGCCCGCAACGGGGTGACCGATATGCGCCATATGGACCCTTATCTGGTGGGTCCTGCCTGTTTCAAGCGTCAACTCAAGATGAGTGTATTCGCGAGATTCCGCAACGACTCTCCAATGAGTCGTCGCTTCCTTTGAATTATAATCGGTGACCGCCATTTTCTTTCGGTCGGTCTTATGCCTGCCTATCGGCGCACACACCGTGCCCGACGGCTGACGCATATGTCCGCCGACGATCGCCTCGTATTTCCTTTCGAAAGAATGGACGGCGATCTGCTCGGCAAGCCCTTGATGCGCCTCGTCGGTCTTTGCCACAATAAGCAGACCCGAGGTATCCTTATCGATCCTGTGAACTATTCCGGGACGAATTACGCCGTTTATCGACGACAAACGACCCTTACAATGATAAAGCAGGGCGTTTACAAGCGTCTGATCGGGGTTGCCTGCGGCGGGGTGGACCACCATCCCGCGCGGCTTATCGACCACCAGAAGGTAATCGTCCTCGTAAATTATATCAATGGGGATATTTTGCGGCACAGCCTCAAGCTCACGCTCGGGGGGTAGCTCGACCGCGATCTCGTCACCTGCAGAAAGAAGCGTTTTTTTATCGCATTTTCTTCCGTTGACGAGCACCGCTCCGCCCATAATAAGCTCCTGCATACGCGAGCGGCTGATGCCGAACGCCTGCGCCGCAAAGGCGTCAAGCCGAAGCTTTTCGCCCGCATCCTGCTCGGTTACGGTATATTTATTCATTTTCGCCGTTTTCCTCTATGCCAGCCTCGACAGCCTCGGCAGCCTTTTGCTCCTCGGCAAGCCGTCTTTCGACCTTAGGCTCGAAAAACAGAACGTAAACCGCCAAAAGCACCGCACCGACGGTTATAAAGCAGTCGGCAACGTTGAATATCGCAAACTCCATAAAGTCGGTCTGAAAGAAGTCGACAACGTATCCGAGCCTTACACGGTCGATCATATTGCCGATACCGCCGCCGAGTATCATACCGAGCGAGATATTCATAAGCATATGGCGCTTATATTCCTTGGCAAGGAGAAAGATGATGAGTCCCATCGAAATGACCGAAAACACCATGAACACCCATCGATGATCGGAAAGCATCGAAAACGCGGCGCCGGTGTTTCGGGTATGGTAAAGGCTCATCACGCCGGGGATGAAGGGCTTCGTTTCATAAAGCTCAATGCCCCGAACGACGAAATACTTGGTGATCTGATCGAGTATTACCGCGGCAACCGCGATAATCGCTGCTAACATACAGCCTTACGGCAGCGTGCGCAAAGGTGCTGACCGTCCTCGTCGGGCGCGCAATCATCCTTCTGCATCCAGCAGCGTACGCACTTTTCGCCCTCTGCAACCGTTACCTTAACGGCAATGCCGGTCTCCTCGTCCTTGTATGCCTCAGCAGGAACATCGCCGTCGCAGAGGCTTACCTTGCTGACGATGAACACGTCGGGAAGGATCGATTCGAATTCGGTGAAGAGCTTCATCGCGTCGCTTCCCGCCTCGGCGTAAACGGTTACAGCCGCCTCGAGCGATTTACCGATGGTCTTTTCGGCTCTCGCAAGCTCAAGCGCCTTCATAACGCCGTCGCGGAGGTTGAAGAGCGATTCGTACTTTTCTTCGATTTCCGAGAAGTCGTACTTCGCCTCGAACGCAGGCATTTCGTTGCAGAAAACGCTTTCGAGATCGTCGCCCTCTGCGTGGCTCATAAAGCTCCAGGTCTCCTCAGCCGTGAAGGAAAGGATAGGCGCGAGAAGCTTGGTGAGCGAATTTACGATGATGTACATCGCGGTCTGCGCACTGCGGCGAGCGGGATCGTTCTTGGTCTCGCAGTAAAGTCTGTCCTTGGTAATGTCGATGTAAAGCTTCGACATATCGATAGAGCAGAAGTTATGAATGTCGTGATAAACGATGTGGAACTGATATTCGTCATATGCCTCGCGAACACGCTTAACGAGCTTATTGAGCCTCGAAAGCGCCCACTTATCGATATCGACAAGCGCCTCGGGAGCGATAAGATCGCGCTTCGGATCGAAGTCGCTGTCGACAGAACCGAGGTTTGCGAGAAGAATACGAATGGTGTTTCTGATCTTACGGTAGCTTTCGGAAAGCTGCTTGAAGATCTCCTGCGAGCAGCGTACGTCCGCGTGATAGTCGGAGGAAGCCGCCCAGAGACGTACGATATCGGCGCCGAAGTTCTTGATAAGATCAGCGGGATCAACGCCGTTGCCGAGGCTCTTGTGCATTGCTCTGCCCTGACCGTCAACTACCCAACCGTGGGTAAGAACCTGCTTGAAGGGTGCACCCTTGTCAAGCGCGCCGACGGAGGTGAGAAGACTCGACTGGAACCAGCCGCGATACTGGTCTGCGCCCTCGAGATATACGTCTGCGGGCCAGAGCTCGGGGTTGTCCTTCATAAGAGAAGCGTAGTGAGTGGAGCCCGAGTCGAACCAGCAGTCGAGAGTGTCGGTCTCCTTCTCGAATTCCTTGCCGCCGCAATGCGGGCAGGTAAATCCTTCGGGGATAAGCTCCGAAGCGGTATGCTCAAACCATACGTTCGAGCCGTGCTCGTCGAAGAGTGCCGATATTTTAGCGATAGAATCGGGAGTAGAAACCGGCTTACCGCATTCCTTACAGTAGAAAACGGGAATGGGAAGACCCCAACGGCGCTGACGCGAGATACACCAGTCGGCTCTTTCGCGGATCATGCTGATCATTCTGTCCTCGCCCCAAGCGGGATACCACTTGACGTTTTCGATCGCCTTGATCGCCTGCTCCTTAAACGACTCGACAGAGCAGAACCACTGCGGCGTCGCGCGGAAGATGATCGGCGTTTTGTGACGCCAGCAGCACGGATAGCTGTGCTGCATTTTCTCAACGTGCAGCAGCGCGCCTTTTTCCTGCAGCAGCGCA
>JAFXDO010000029.1 GCA_017563195.1 Clostridia bacterium
ATACGTCGAACGTACCGCCGCCAAGGTCGAAGATCATTACCTTCTGGTCGATCTCGTCTTTGTCTACGCCGTAAGCGAGAGCCGCCGCCGTAGGCTCGTTGATGATACGCATTACTTCAAGGCCCGCGATCTTGCCCGCGTCCTTGGTTGCCTGACGCTGAGAGTCGGAGAAGTAAGCGGGAACGGTGATGACGGCCTTGTCTACGGTCTGGCCGAGATATGCTTCGGCGTCACTCTTGAGCTTCTGAAGGATCATCGCCGAGATTTCCTGAGGGGTGTAGTTCTTGCCGTCGATGCCAACCTTGTAGTTGGTGCCCATTTCTCTCTTTATCGAGATGATGGTACGGTCGGGGTTGGTGATCGCCTGTCTCTTTGCGACCTGACCTACCATTCTTTCGCCGGTCTTGGAAAATGCAACTACCGAGGGAGTGGTTCTGTTGCCTTCGGCGTTTGCGATTACTACGGGCTCGCCCGCTTCATATACTGCTACGCAGGAGTTGGTTGTACCGAGGTCGATACCGATGATTTTAGACATAATAAATACCTTCCTTTATATAGAATTGAAATTATTAACGGATTTTGTTGGTCAGTTCACTACCTTGACCATTGCGTGACGGATGACCTTGTCGCCGAGGGTGTAGCCCTTCTGGAAGGTCTGGGAGACAATATTTTCGCCCATGCTTTCGTCTTCCTCGTGCATTATCGCGTTGTGAAGCTTGGGGTCGAACTCGTGTCCGTCGGATTCGATGGCGGAAACGCCGAGCTTGGTGATAATGTCGGTGAAAAGCTTGGATAGCGCCTTGATTCCCTCGTCGTCGGGGCTAAAGGCAAGTGCGTTGTCGAGTGCGTCGGCAAGCGGAAGCATCGCCTTTACGGCGTCGCAGTATGCGTCTGCGTAAGCCTCGCTCTTTTCCTTGGTCGTGCGCTTACGGTAGTTATCGTATTCTGCCGCGAGGCGGAGGAAGCTGTCGTCCTGCTCGGCTATCTTCTTTTTGAGAGCCTCTATTTCCTTAAGCTCCTTTTTGCTTACCGCCGTGTCGTCTGCCTCCTCGGCGTCGTTCAATTCGTTTAACGCCTCGTCGATGGCATTTTCGACGTCCTCGATCGATTCGAGGATCTCTTCGTTTTCGTTTGTCATTTCTTTATTCATTGGTGTTATCTCCTATCAAGAGGTTGCCCTTGGTGAAGTCCTTGTCGATCTGCTCGGTAAGGCTTTCTGCGAAGTAATCAAGCGATGCGATGACCTTTTTGTAATCCATTCGCTTGGGTCCGATGACGCCGACGGCACCGATGACCTTGCCGCCTACGCTTATGGGATGGAAAACGAAGCCTGTTCCGGGGGGTGCGATGTCCTGTGCCTCCTCGCCGAAGACGATGCTCGTCTGTCCGGGAATCGCCTTCTTCATCAGCTCGGAGAAGCGCTTGCGCTCCTCGATCATCGAAAGCACGCTCTGTACCTTCGCCACGTTGAAGAATTCGGGGTAAGACAGCAGCTTCGTCACACCGTCGACGTGCACCTTTTCGCTGTCAAAGGAATTGAACATTTCGTTTATGACGCGAAGCAGCATCGAGGAAAAGGATCTGTATTCGCCCATCGCGTTTTCGAATTCAAGCACGGTGTTGAGGTTGACCTGCTCGGGCGTGATGCCGACGAAGCATTGGTTCAACGCCTTTTTCGCCGTTTCGAGTATATCGTTGTCGAGCTTTTCCTGAGTTTTGACCTGACGCGAGCGTACCGAGCCGTCCTTGCAGATCATTACAAGCAGGAAGTCGTGCTCGCCGACAAGCAGCGTTTCGTATCTGTCCGCCTCGGCTCCGTTTCCGCCGATGAATGCAAACGAGGTGTAGTTGGTGAGCTCACCTATTGCGTGGCTCGCCTCCTCCATCAGCGTGTTGACCTCCGCGAGCTTGTTTTCGATAACGTCGTCGAGGATCTCGACCTCCTCCATGGCAAGAGCGTATCTGTCCATAAGGTTTTCAACGTAGGTGCGGTAGCCCTTCGCGGTGGGGACTCTGCCTGCCGAGGTGTGAGGCTGCTCGAGATAGCCCATGCTCTCAAGCACGCTCATTTCGTTTCGGAGCGTTGCGCTCGACACGTTGAAGTCGGCGTTCGTCGTGAGGTACTTCGACCCGACCGGCTCGCCGGTTGCGATGTAGGCGTCTACGATGGATCGCAGTATCGCTTTTTTGCGTTCGTTGAGCTCCATATGTCTCGCGGCTCCTCTCGGTTTGTTTTTTAGCACTCTTTGATGCTGTCTGCTAATTACGCCTTTATTATACCCCAAATAACGCGTTTGTCAATAGCTTTTGCCAAAAAAATATTAGGCATTTTGTTAACAATGTTGGCGGTTTTTGCTAAACAGTGCCAATTAACGGAATATTTGCGTTCAAACGATGCCGTTTGCGTATTTAAGCACCTTGGATCGGGCGGAATACTCGGATACGGGCAAAATAAAAAAAGGAGCTGTACCAAACAGTTCCTTTTTATAGCTTCAAGCCGCATTTTTCCATATCGACGCGTCCGTCGGGGAGGAAGACGACGCCCTCGTCCTCAAGCAGCCTGCGCTGTTCGTCCATTCCGCCGAAGGCAAAGCCGGGGGTCAGGCTTCCGTCCTTCATCACGACGCGGTGGCAGGGGATCACGCCGGGACGCGGATTTACGTGCAGAGCGTAGCCGACCACGCGAGAAAGCCTCGGATTGCCGAGTCTGCAGGCGACGTATCCGTAGGAGGCGACGCTTCCTTTGGGGATAAGGCAGACCTCCTCGTATATTTCTTCAAACGTATTCATTGGTTTTCCTCGTATATTTCGCGTAAAGCTTTTGGGAGTAAGAGAGGGACCTCGCGGGCCCCTCTCATGATGATTATGTTTTGGTTAGCCGATCACGTAAGTACCGAAGTAGTGACGGCAGATAAGGATGTAGTCGAACTGGTTAACGGTGCCGTCTTCGTTTACGTCGCCGCGGGTCGTTTCGTCATCGGTAAGATAACGGGTGCCGAAGTAGTGACGCTTAACGAGGATGTAGTCGTACTGGTTGATCGCGCCGTCGTCGTTAACGTCGCCGAGAGTGACGTTGGGCTCGGGCTTTTCGGGAACGGTGAGATAGATGTAGCTTGCGCTGGAGGTGTTGGTGTCGATCGCGAGCTTATCGGACGCGCCGATGCTCAAGCCCGCAAGATCAAATTCCGCACCTAAAAGTCCGCCGTCCTTTGCCAGGTCGTAAGCGCTGTTAGCCTTGTAAACGCAATAGAGGAAGCCGCCTGCGGGAACGGTAACGGTGTGGCATTCGTTGCTGTTTTCGTAGCAGTTGGTCGCGATATACTTGCCGTCCTGCTTTTCGACGGTGTAAACCACCCAATCGGTCGAGATGCGCTGGTTGATAACGTCAACAACGGTCTTGCCGTCGCCCGAGATGATCATCGATTCGAAGGTCTGCCAGTTGTAAAGGTTTACGTGCGAAACCTTGACGGGAACCTGGTTCGCGTTCGGGTCGTTGGCGTCAACGTATTTCGCGTATTTCGCGGTGCAAACGTAGCCCTCGGAATAGTAATCGATATATTCGGTGGTCGTGGGAATGACCATGGTATCAAGGTTCAAGCCGCTGAACTGAAGCTTGTCGCCGATACGGAGGCTGCGAATGAGCGAGAGCGAATCGCTCGAGCCCTTGTTCTTATAGTTTACGTCGTGCTCGTCGTTGTTGATGGAGATCCAGTCGTTGCCGGTATTTACGGCGTATACGAAGCCTCCCTCGGGAATAGCAAGCGGGGTAGCGGTACCGTTGCTTGCACCGTCGGATTTTTCAACAAGCTCGTAAACGTTTTCAAGTCCTTCAACGGGCTTGAACGCTGCGTGTACCCACCAAGCACAGCCGGTGTATTCCTGCGTGAAGATGGAGCCTGCGCCCTCAGCGGCGGTGTTGTTGAAGTGGGTTACCCACAGGGTGCTGCCGTTTTCGAGCTCTGCTTCGCCCTCGTAGTCGGAGATGAGAAGGTAGGAAAGCACGTCCGCCTTTGCGGTGTTAACGTCGATGCCGCTGAGCGTGAAGCTGTCGCCTGCTTCGAGCGTGCTGAATTTGCTTCTGTTGATGATGCAGCTGTCGTTGACCTCGTCGGAATGACAAGCTATGAAGATCTGACCGTCGGTGAGCGTAACGTCGGGAGTAGAGTCGCCCGAGCCGTTGGATGCGTCGATGACGGTGTAAGCGTTTTTATCCGCGTTCCATTCGGCAAGAAGGTTGCGGGTCCATTTGTGGTTAGCATTTGCGCCGGTAACGGTGCCGAATGCGGGGGTGAATACGATGGTGTCGCCTGCAACAACGGACTTGTTGATGCCGGTTACGTAAACGCTGTTTTCTACGGGACGGGTGCGGAGAGCCGCCTCGACCTCGCTCAGCCATACGAAGCTGCCGTTGGGAGTGACGGTAAGGCGAACGTATCTTGCGGTGTGTATTTCCTCGGATACGGCAGTAATGACCGTGGTGTCCCAGGTGCCCTTCTGGCTAGTGAGATTGAAGGTGGTCTTCAAATGCGTCTGGGAAGCGATTTCGGTGTAAGTGGAACCGTCGTTGGAGATGGAAACGGTGAGCTTCGCGGGCTTCTTGATGCCCCAGCCGCCGTCGGATGCCGCGTAAGCAGAGAAGCTGTTCATTGCCTTAGCTTCGCCGAGATCGATGTTGATGTCGACCGCAGTCGCTCCGCTCCAGCCGGAATATCTGTTGGTGCCGCCGTCTGCGGTGTCCTTTTCTCCATCGGTAAGACGAATTTCGTCGTCGTCAAACGCGTCGCCGCGGTTGGGCGCGGTGGTAGTATAGTCTGCGCCGTTCGAAACGACGTAAGGCACGCCGGATGCGGTGTTGATAAGTGCGTTGAGAGTGTTCGAGCAGGCGATGAGCTCGTTTGCATCGGGGGAGGAAGCGGAGGAGAGCGCCTTTGCGGTTGCAAGCTCTTCACGGATGAGCTCGATGATTTCGGGGCTGTAATCGCTTGCTATAAGGGTTTCCGCCTTTTCGATAACCGAATAAATGTCAAGAGCATAGGTGAAGGTGAATTCCGCACCGTCGACAAAGGTGGTCTGAACGTCGGAATCGGAGGTGCTGTAGCCTGCGATGGCAGGGGATGCAACCGTAATGTGCGCGCCTGCGGCACCTACGATGGCTTTGGTGGTGAGCAAGTTGCCCTTTTCGTCGACACACTTGACGGTCATGGTAGCCTTGTTGGTGCCGTCGTAGACTGCCTGAAGGTGGTCGGAAATGTATTTTGCATACTGCTTTCTGCCGTAGTCGGAGTGGTGGATACCGTCGCCGACCTGAGCAAATGTGTTCATATCCTCGAAAGCGCACTCGTAGTTGATATCGACGAGGGAGCAGTCGTTTGCGATAGCGATTTCGCGTATAGCGTTGCAGAAGGATGCCATATGCACGCCGCTGTAATCCAGTCCGTAAGCGCCGGGAACGTAGTAGCCGGAGTTTGAGTTAACGGGGCTGGGGGTTACGAAAACAACGTCGCTGCCCTTTGCCCTGAGCTCCTGTACAAAGTATTCAAGGTTGCTGCGGTATACCGCGAGCGAAACGTTGGGCTGACCGCTCGAAATAACGGTAGCCTGGTCGTTCATACCGATACAGATGATAACGACGTCGGGATTTTTGTCGAGGACGTCGGCTTTAAAGCGTGCCATAACGTGATTGGTGGTATCGCCGCCGACGCCCGCGTTAATTACGGGGACGCCTAAGTAGTCGTTGGTGGAAAGGTAGTAGGGATAGGTCTTTTCGCCGGTGCTCGAGGTGGCGCCGCTCGACGTGGTGCCGAAACGGGTCATACTGTCGCCGAGCGCGACGATGGTCTTGCCCTGAAGCGCAGTCGAAACCGCAGATGCAGAGAAGGGAATCATCGCGAGGGTGAGCATTGCCGCAAGCAAAAGTGCGAACAAACGGGTCGTTCTTTTCATTGCTGTACTCCTTTGTTTTTTTCTTTTTCGCTGTATTTATTTTAATGCATTGAGCCGCCTTTGTCAAGTATTAAAGTGCCGTATTGCGGTGTCGCACGGCAATGAAAAAAGAAGGAAACGTTCGGTTGACAGACGTTTCCTTCATATTGACGGTGTTTAAATCAAAAGAGGTTGTATCTGGATGCCTCTGACGGCGTGCTCGAGCGTGGCTTCGACGAGTGTGAAATCGCAGACGAGCGAGGTGGGCTTACCGCTCGGACTGTCCTGCCCGAACGGAACGAAGAAGACGTTCTTCTTCTCGAGCGTCATCGCTATGCTTCTGAGGTTTGCGCCCAGCCCGTCGTTCGTCGCGAGTGCGATTACGACGGGGCGTCGGCAGCGAAGCTGTGCCTTGACGCACATCGTGACGGTCGAATCGGTGATGCCGTTTGCGATCTTCGCCAGCGTGTTGCCTGTGCAGGGGGATACGATAACGGCGTCGAAGCCGCCTCCGGTTATCTGCTCCTCCGCGGCTTTTATCGACAGTATGGGCGACGCACCGCTTATTCCGGTCACCGTGCGGTGCAGAGTGTCGGCTCTGCCGAAGCGTGTGTCAGTGTCGCGCGCGGCTTCCGAAAGCACGGCGGTGACCTCGTGCTTAGAGGCGAGCACCTTCATTGCCTCGAGCGAGCGCGCGTGGGTACAAAACGACCCGCAGAGCGCGTATGCAAGCTTCACGGCGTTATCCCCCTTTCGCAGAGAATGGGGTAGATCGCCTCGAACACCGTATCGCCTGCCGACGTCGGGAAAAAGCGCCCCGGCAGGCCCGATGCCTTTATCATCCCCTCGCAGGGGGATTCAAACCCTCCCGGCGGTGATGCAAGCTCAATGATGAGCGCGTCGTTCTTTGCTTTTGATAAGGCATCGCCCGACACGAGAGGGTATGGTACCGTGTTGAATATCAGGTCGGCATCCGCGACCGCGTCGGGCAGACTGTCGATCGGCACGGGCGTTGCGGAGCCGAGCTCGGCAAGCAGTCTCGATTCCTCTCTGCGCGCGGCGACCGTCACCTTGGCGCCGAAGGCGAGCAGGAGACGCGTGAGATACGCTCCGATCCTGCCGTAGCCTATTACGAGTGCGCTTGATTTGAAAAGCGTTCTTTTTCTGCCGCTTAAGGCAAGCAGTATCGCGCCCTCCGCGGTGGCGACCGCGTTTTTGAGCCTGAAGCTCTCGGACGCGCTGTAATCGACGTAATTTTCGCACTCCGACGGCAGTCCGCCGCCGAAAAAGACGGTGCTTTTGTTCCCCGCCTTGAGAATCTCACCGACGTCATATTGCTTATCGGACATCGGCGAGCAGAGCCTGCCGCCCTTAGCGTAAGGCAACGGCAGGATGACAGCCGCGACGTCTTCGGGTATCTCCTCGGGTGGGAGGCTTTCTTTTCCCAACGCGATCCTTATACATTCGTAGCCTGCCGCCTCAAGACGGCTTGCGGTAGTAAGCATTCGCTCGTCTCCGCCTGCAACGGCGATTTTCATCAGATCACTCCGATCGTTATATCACTACTGCAGTATATGCGAAGATGGGGATTATGCGTCACGCCTTTATGAGTATCGGCTTGCCCGTGTCCTGCGCCACACCCTGCTCGTCAAAGCTTGACGGGTTGGCAGACCGTATGCTTTCGGGGCTTGCGCGATAGAGCTTCGCAATGTCCCAAAGCCTCTCGTCCTTGCTCGGGTAGCAGAATACGAGCGAGGGGGAATCGTCGGAGGCTTCGCGTGCAACTCGCTTGGTAAGTGCGGTGACGAGCTCCTCCTCCTTTTCGGAATATGCGCTGATTTTCGTGCTTGCAATGACCTTTACGGTTGCGCTACCGTCGGAGTGGAGTGTCGGGATGACCTCTGCGATCTCGGTCTCGTGAGCCACGAATGAGACCGATTCGGGAAGCTCAAGCGCGAAAAAGCGGGAGTACGGAAGCGAGGCGTCGGTGCTTGTGATGCCGTCTGCCGTTTCGGTCAGCAGGGTCAGGAGAAATACGCCCTTTACGGTCACGCCGCCGTCGCTTTGCTCGGCGCTTCCGCCGCCGTCACGCGCCGATGCGTCGAGAAGCGATACTGCCCCCGGAACCGATGCGGGGATCTTTGCCTCTTCGGAGAACGCCGACTCGCCGAACGCACTGCGGTAGGGGAGCGACACCTTTCCCGTAACCGGCGTGCTGTCGTAGCCTCTTTCGAAGACGTCCTCTGCGACGGTGTATGCCTTGGGCTCGGTGACGAGCAGCTTCATTCCGACGGATAAGCTTGTTTTAATTACCCTGCTCTCTCCGTATTGATCGAGCTCGGGCGTAAGCTCTGTGCCGAATGGCTCTAACTGTACCGAGACGCGCTTGTTGTCGTCGATATCGCCGTTTTGGTGCTCGAGAGTGATCGGGAAGGATTTTTGCGTCGTCAGATACCTGCCCTCGCCGTTTTCCTCCTCGTAAAGCGCGTGCAGGGTCGCGGTGGTGCGGATCTCGGCGCGCCCCTGAGATACGACGAGCTGCGGAGGCTGAAGTGAGATGCTTCCGCAAACGATCTCGCCGATGCTCTTCTCACTCTGCGCGAGGGGGAGCGAATCACCGAATTTGAAGACCTCGGAGTGCTTTTTCGTTCTGCCGTCGAAGCCTATCGTCTTTTTACGAAAGAAGGTCGACTCGTCCTCGCTTACCGCAAGCGCCGAAAGCGTGATCTCGCCCTCGACGTCGAGCCGCATTCCGAGGGTTGCCTTGATGATGAGCCTGCGCGGGCTCAGCAGTCTGCAGCCGATCCTTTCGCAGGAGATAAAGCAGTCGGCATCGGCGTTGCTTGCGTCGGTGCGCGGAAGCGCGAGGGTGTGCGTAAGCTCCTGCGTGAAGCTGACGCATCTGAGTCTGTTTTTGTAGTCGGTCTCGTAAAGCACGTCGTAGACCACTCTGCCCCTTACCGCCGCCTTGCCGTCGGAGACGTCGCAGCCCTCGACGAACGGAGTGCAGTCGACCTTGACGATGCGTGCGATATCGGGACAGTACTCGGGTACGGGAGCGTCGAGCTCGAGGTCCTTGTCTACGGTTGAAGAAAAGATCTTCTTCGGGATGAGTATTTCGTTGGTGGTGATGCCTATTTTCATCGCGCCCTTTCGTTTTTTTAGTTAATTGTATGAGCAACGCGGCGCTAATATGAATATATTGAAAATGAAAGGCTGTGATACATATGCGTTGCGGAACCGCGCGCGTCGTCGGCGGGATTGCTCTCGCCTTCGGCGCAGGCGTGCTTTTGTGTCTTGTTCTTCCTGCGGGTGCATTGGTTTTCGTCGAGGCGGCGTTGATCATTGCCGCGGGTGCTGCACTTTTCATCAAATAGAGGAGGTTGCGTCGTGAGAATATATTGCTTTCGCTCGCCGAGACTGCTTAGACCGGTGTTTCGACTGTTTTTCCGACAGTAAAAGCCTAAAAAACCGTTGACATAGGGCGTTTGCGGTGCTATAATGTAGTTCCGATATTGAAGAGTAAGGGTCTATTCGTGAAGTGCCGCCTGAACGGGGAGTTGTCCGGCGGACGAAAAGCAGATCTGCTTGCGGTCTGGACCCTGCATCCCGCTTCATACAGCAAAACGGCAAACGCCCTCGCGGGCGACCTTCTTTCTTGCTATATGTGTGCAGGGAAGGAGGTTATTTTTTTGAAAACAAACGTAAAAACAAACACGAAAAAGCTTGTCGTCGCGGCGCTTATGACCGCACTTTGCGTGGTCATCGGCTTGGTGTGCAAGCGATTTCTTACCTTCGGCGCGATACGCATCACGCTCGAAAATCTGCCGATCCTTCTTGCAGGCATCCTGCTCGGACCGGTCTACGGCGCCACTGTCGGTATAGCCGCGGACCTTATCTCGGCACCGCTTTCGGGCTTCGGCGTAAACCCGATAATCACGCTCGGCGCGGCATCGATCGGTATGGTCGCGGGTATGTTTTCTCAATATATAATTAAAAGGAAGGGATTTTTACAGACCCTGCTTGCGTCGCTGTCTGCCCACGCCGTCGGCTCGATGATAATCAAGTCACTCGGGCTCTGGACGTACGGATACGCGTGGCAGATGCTTCTGATGCGGGTCCCGCTTTATCTGCTTATCGGCACGGCAGAGGCTTATTTGATATTCGTTATACTTAAAAATAAGCACATTTTATCTCTCGCGTCGCAAAAAGGAGAAAAACGATGAACTACAACGAGGCTCTTGAATATATCCATTCGGTCGAATGGCTCGGCTCACGCCCGGGTCTTTCGCGCACGCAGGAGCTGCTTGCTAAGCTCGGCAACCCCGAAAAGGGTCTTAAGTATATCCACGTCGCGGGCACTAACGGTAAGGGCTCGACCTGCGCGATGCTCGATTCGGTGCTTCGCAGGGCGGGCTACAGGGTCGGACTCTATACCTCGCCGTATATCGTGCGTTTCAACGAGCGTATGTGTGTCGACGGCGAGCCGATAAGCGACGACGAGCTTGCCGAGCTTGTCGGGCTGATAAAGCCGATCGCCGATGCGATGGAGGACAAGCCCACCGAGTTTGAGCTGATAACCGCAATTGCTTTCCTTTATTTTAAAAGACACGAATGCGACGTAGTTGTGCTCGAGGTCGGAATGGGCGGCAGACTCGATTCGACCAACGTCATCGATACTCCGATCGTTTCGGTAATCACCGGCATCGCGATAGATCACGTTTCGGTGCTCGGAAGCACGGTAAGAGAAATAGCCGCGGAAAAAGCGGGCATAATAAAAGAAAACGGCAACGTCATATACGGCGGGCGCGACGACGAGGCGTTTGAGGTCATCGCCGAAAGGGCGGAGGCGACCGAGAGCTGCTACAGACGCGTCGCTCACAAGGCTATAAAGATTCGTCATATGGACGTGCACGGAACGGTGTTTGATTACGACATCGTGGATAACGTGAGGCTCTCGCTTTGCGGAAGCTATCAGCCCGACAACGCGTCGACGGTCATTGAAACCGTCCGCACCCTTAACGTCAACGGCTTTTATATAAGTGAAGAAGCGCTTTACGAGGGGCTTGCGTCTGCGAAGTGGCGCGCGAGGTTCGAGCTGCTGAACGAAGACCCGATAGTCATCTTCGACGGCTCGCACAACCTTCAGGGTGTGACCGCGGCGGCAGACAGCGTCGCGTCGTTCTTCGGCGGAGAAAGGGTCGCGCTGCTTATGGGCGTGCTTGCCGACAAGGAATACGATAAAATGCTCGATAAGATACTGCCGCTCGTCGAATACGCGCATTGCATCACCCCGCCGTCGCCCCGCGCTCTCGATTCCGAGGAATTGGCAGCTGAGTGCGTCGCAAGAGGAGTCTGCTCGACCTCCTACCGCAACCTCGAGGACGGTGTGGCATCGGCGTATGAATACGCAAAAACACAAAATGTGCCGCTTGTCATGCTCGGCTCACTCTATATGTACGGTGACGTCGTAAATGCGCTCGAAAAAGCAAAAAAATCCTTGGTTTGAAAAAGATATATCGCCCAAAACCTTGTGTTTTCAATGCTTTTCAAACTTTTTGAAAAAAATTAAAAAAAGTTAAAAAAAGGTATTGACAAATGGATTTTGTTGTGGTAGAATAGCCAAGCTGTCCGCGAGAGAGCCGAGAAGGCGAGCGAGCGGGTAGCACGAACGGACATTGAAAATTGAACAACAGTGTACTACAAAGCATTAAATGTGAAGTAGAACAAAGACTCG
>JAFXDO010000030.1 GCA_017563195.1 Clostridia bacterium
AACATCTTCATCTGCTCGGGCGTAGTATTCTGAGCCTCGTCGAGAATGATGAATGCATCGTCAAGCGTTCTGCCTCGCATATATGCAAGCGGAACTATTTCGATTATTCCCTTTTCGCCGCAATTCTTAAAGCTTTCGTGACCGAGCATTTCGCCGAGCGCGTCGTAAAGCGGTCGGAGATACGGGTCTATCTTGCTTTGAAGGTCGCCCGGAAGAAAGCCGAGCTTTTCCCCTGCTTCGACAGCGGGACGGGTCAGAACGATTTTTGATACCTGCTTTTTCTTCAGAGCATTCACAGCCATGGCGACGGCAAGGAAGGTCTTGCCCGTGCCCGCAGGTCCGACGCCGAAAACGACGGTGTTCTTATTTATAGCGTCAACGTATTTTTGCTGACCGACCGTCTTCGCCTTTATAGGCTTACCTTTATTTGTAAGGCAGATGCAGTCGTTATATATCGCGCTCAATTCGCTTTCCTTATCCTCACGGACCATGGAAATCACGTAATTGATCGTATTTTCGTCGATGCTCTCCGACAGCTTCGAAACCCGCTCGAGCTGTTCGATACAGGATGCCGCCATATTGACCTCGTTGGCGTTTTCGCCGCTGATTCTGATAGTCCCCTCGCGCGAAACAACAGAGACCGAAAAGGCGTTTTCGATATTTTCTATATTACCGTCGAGAGTGCCGAAAAGCTTCAAAACGAAATCTATCGAAAGATCGGGAATGGATTTTTCAAACATTTGATATTCTCCCTGTTTTGTTCTATCCGTTTATCTTTCGTATTATATCACATAATATACAAATTGTCAAAAAAAATAAATACACTTGACTAATGGAAGAAATTTTGATACAATGACTTATAAATTTAATTGGCGTAATTTGCCAACACGATAACTATGGAGGAAAAAATGAAAAGAGCAATTCGCATTTTCGCATTCGCTTTGGTTCTATGCTTTGCTGTTACTGCCTTTGCCGCTTGTAATTCCGGCGACGATGAAAGCAGCGACGGAAGCGGTGCGGAAGCAACAAAAGAGCTTTTTGCCGATCTTCCCGACAAGGATTACGGCGGAGCAACCGTTACCTTCCTCGTAGAGGGTGACTACCGTACCACCTACGCTTCCACCGAAATTATGGAGCAGGAGGGTTCTCCCGAGGTCCTCAATGACAACATCAAAAAGCGTAACGAGCTTGTCGAAAGCAAGTTTAACGTTGTTATTCAGGAGGAACGCACCTCTGACACTCAGACCATGATCTCGACGGTTCGTAATGCGGTTCTTTCCAACCTTACCGACTACGACATCGTTATGCCTTACATCCCCGACGCTGCAACGCTTGCACTTGAGGATCAGTTCTATCTCCTCAACGATCTCGAGTACATCGATCTCAACAATCCTTGCTGGGACCAGAACGCAGTTAACAGCCTTTCCATCAACAACAAGAACTACTTCGCTACCGGCGACATCAGCCTTCTTACCCTCGCATGCACCCACGCGATCGTCTTCAACAAGAGAATGATCGAGACCTACGGTCTTGAAACCCCCTACGATCTCGTTAACAACAACGAGTGGACCATTGACAAGCTTCAGGAAATGGCACGCAAGGTTACCGCTGACGTTGACGGCGAGACCGGCATGTCCTACAAGGACAGATACGGCTTCCTTATCAACAGCAACTTTGTAACCTCGATGTACGTCGGCTCGGGTCACAGCCTTACCGGCAAGGACGACGAGGACCTTCCCTTCGTCTCCATCATCGAAGAGACCGAAACCGCTGTGCCCATCTTCAACAAGATCTTTGAGCTTGTAAACGACTCCACCGCTACCGGTCTTATCGACTCCACCAGCGGCTCCTACTATTCGACCGCTATGTCTGCAGGCCTCAACATCTGGGAAACCGCTACTCAGTCGGTTGCCAACGATCTTGCACTCTTCCGTGCAATGGCTATTATCGACATCATCGACCTCGGTAACGAGGACTGCGACTTCGGTATCCTTCCCGTTCCGAAGTACAGCACCTCTCAGGAAAACTATCACTCCCTCGTTTCCACCATTTACGCTACCAGCGTAGCTATACCCGCTTCCGCTGCAGACGCAGAAATGTCGGCTATCATCGCTCAGGCAATGTGCGAAGCTTCCACCGAAACCACCAAGGATGCATACGTTGAAATCATCCTCAAGCTCAGAAAGATTCAGGATGACGAAAGTGAAGCGATGCTTGACAAGATCTTCGCAGAGCGTGTATACGACCTCGGCATCATCTACAACTGGGGCGGCTCCGGTCCTGCTGACGCAAACTCCATCGGTAACTTTATGAACGTTGTTGCATTCAGCGGCACCCAGACCTTCGCTTCTACCCTTGAAAGTATCTCCTCCAAGGTTGAAAGCGACCTCGCAAACACCCTCAGCACCTTCGAATAAAACATATGAAGAGACCGATTTCTCGGTCTCTTTTTTTATATTCCGGTCCATTCCCTGCTTAGACTCGGGAGATAGTATGTAAATGTCTGCAATTTCTTGTAAAAGGCAGGCATTGTTTACAGTTTGTTCATATATTATCTTGTGAAATATGGTATTCTATTATATATTTTGGTTTATGAGGTCTGATTATGAAAAACATTGAGTATTTATACAAGCACGACCCCGAGGTCGCAGGCGCAATCGATGGTGAGCTTAAGCGTCAGAAGCGCAACATCGAGCTTATCGCGAGTGAAAATATCGTAAGCGAGGCGGTACTTGCAGCGGCAGGCACCATCCTCACCAACGAGTATGCAGAGGGCTATCCCGCACACAGATACTACGGCGGATGCGAGGAGGTCGACAAGGTCGAATCCATCGCTATCGAGCGTGCGAAGAAGCTTTTCGGTGCAGAGCACGCAAACGTTCAGCCTCACTGCGGCGCAAGTGCAAACCTTGCAACCTTCTTTGCGTTCCTTCAGCCCGGCGACACCGTTATGGGTATGAATCTTGCACACGGCGGTCACCTTTCTCACGGCTCGCCCGTTAATATTTCCGGTAAGTATTTCAACGTTGTTCCCTACGGCGTTGACGACGATACTCATTTGATCGACTACGACAAGATGGAATCCATCGCGCTTGAGTGCAAGCCCAAGATGATCGTTGTAGGCGCAAGTGCTTATCCCAGAGTTATCGACTTTGCCCGTTGCAGAGAAATCGCTGACAAGGTCGGCGCTATCCTTATGGTCGATATGGCACACATTGCGGGCCTTGTTGCCGCAGGTCAGCATCCCAGCCCCGTTCCCTACGCAGACGTAGTAACCACCACCACTCACAAGACTCTCCGCGGTCCGAGAGGCGGTCTTATCCTCTGCAAGGAGCAGTACGCAAAGCAGATCGACAAGGCTATCTTCCCCGGCACCCAGGGCGGTCCTCTTGAGCACATCATCGCGGCTAAGGCTGTTGCGTTCGGTGAAGCTCTTACCGACGAGTTCAAGGAATATCAGGCACAGATCGTCAAGAATGCGAAGGCGCTTGAAAACGCACTTAAGGCAGAGGGCTTTGACCTTGTTTCCGGCGGTACCGACAACCACCTCCTTCTTATCGACCTTCGCAATATGAACATCACCGGTAAGGAGCTCGAGCACAATCTCGACGAGGTACACATCACAGTTAACAAGAACGCTATCCCCAATGACCCGCAGAAGCCCTTCGTAACCAGCGGTATCCGTATCGGCACTCCCGCAGTTACCTCGCGCGGCTTCAAGGAAGAGGATATGAAGACCATTGCAAAGCTCATTAAGCTTTGTGCTACAGACCTCGACAACAACCGCGAATATATCATCGGTGAGGTTGACAAGCTCTGCGCAGCTCATCCCATTTACGAATAATGGACGTCAGAATATTTCCCAAGCTTCCCGTTTATGCCGTTGACATCCGCAACGAGGTGTTTGTCAAGGAGCAGGGATTCAAGGAGGAATTCGACACTGCGGATAAGACGGCAATACATCTTGTCGGCTTTGAGAACGATCGCAGTGTAGCGACAAGTCGCGTCATCAGGCTTAACGACACCGATTATATCATAGGCAGGATCGCCGTCCGCAGGGCTTACCGCAAGCTCGGATACGGCGCAGAAATCGTATATGCCGCCGAGGAGCACGTAAGATCTCTCGGTGGGAAAACGGTTTACATTCATTCACAGGAGCAGGCCTCGGGATTTTACGAGAGGATCGGGTATACCCGCACGGGCGAGACCGATTTTGAAGAGGGCTGTCCTCACGTGATGATGATAAAGCAGCTATGAAATAAGCCTCCCGAGAAGGGCGATGCACCATAGTGATAAATCGCCTTAAAATCGCCATTTTTGCACAATACTGCATCAGAAATCCGCGATATACGCTCGTATTATCGCGGATTTCTTCTTTGTCTTGCGACAAAACTATCTGATTTTAAGGTGCGTA
>JAFXDO010000031.1 GCA_017563195.1 Clostridia bacterium
CATCCTGAGCCAGGATCAAACTCTCTAATGAGTTGTTTTATTTATCCGAGCTTCGCTCGGCTAAATTTCCTGTTTTGCTCTTTACTTTTTAAAGAATTAACGAGTCTTTGTTCTACTTCACATTTAATGCTTTGTAGTACACTGTTGTTCAATTTTCAATGTCCGTTCGTGCTACCCGCTCGCTCGCCTTCTCGGCTCTCTCGCGGACAGCTTGGCTATTCTACCACGCAAAATCCGTTTTGTCAATACCTTTTTCTAACTTTTTTTGAAGTTTTTTGTTGAAAAACCGAAACCCCTTGCAAATCAAGGGGTTTCGGCGGAAAAATTTTTGAAAAACTTATATTTTTGCGCTTGATTCCCTATTATTTCCAAAGCGAATAGGTAGATTTATCCTCTTCGGGCTTTTCGACACGCTCGATCCACTTACCCGAGGTGAAATCGGGAACAGCAACGGGGGCTCCGCCTGCTGCGATCGATTGCTCGGACAGGCAGGAGATGCACATAAGCGTCGCGGTATCGTAGGTATCGATGGGAGGAGTTATATCTTCCCTGACGGATTCTATAAATGCGTTATAAACGAGCCAGTCGATGCCGTCGTGGCCGCCGATGGGGTTCGCCTTATATTCCTTCCAGATGGGATGCTCGTATTCCTCGGCGTAATTCTCGAGGTTATTGAGCTTATCGCCAACGGAAGCAAATTCGCTTTCGCCGTCGAGATGCACGTAGTTACCGTCCTCGCAGTACATACCCTTGGTTCCGCGTACGGTGAAGCCGCGGGAGTAGATACGAGGAAGCGTCGTATCGAGAATGAGAGTCGCGGTTCTGCCGTCTGCGCAGGTAAGGATCGTGGTCACGATATCGCCCTGTGCGAAGTCTGCCTTTGCGATGGGATCGTCGGGGCGGTGCTCGACAGCGTATTCATGAAGTCCCTTCGAGCAGGACGCGACAGAGTTAAGCTTCACGAAGCGGTTGCCTCTGTTTATATTGAGCACGGGCATAATGGGGCCGAGCTCGTGAGTGGGATAGTTTTCGCAGTTACGGCGCATATAGTTGCGCTGACGGTAGTGGCGGTTGATATCGCCGTTGACGATCTCCTCGCGGAGGTCGTGCATATAGCCGCCCGAGCAATGAACGACAGTACCGAAAAGGCCCTTACGCGCCATATTGAGTGCCATAAGCTCGCGTCTGCCGTAGCAGCAGTTTTCAAGCATCATACAATGAATGCCGGTTTCCTCGTAAGCGCGTACGAGTCGGAAGCAATCCTCGATATTGTAAGCGCCGCCGACCTCGGTGCCGACCTTCTTGCCCGCACGCATTGCGGCGATGCACATTTCGACGTGAGATTCCCAAGCGGTGAGAACAAGCACAGCCTCAACCTCGGGATGCTCGACAACCTCCATCCACTTGGTGGTGGTGAAGGGACGCACGCCGGTTTTATCCTCAACAGCCTTTGCACCCGCCTCGGCTCTGTCCTCATAATAATCGCAGACTGCGGTTATTTCAAGAAGTCCGTTTTCCCACATGGGAAGGAAGCAGGCGGTCACGAGCGGGAGTCCGCGCGCGCCGAGACCGATTATACCTACCTTGACTTTTCTGAGTTCGCTCATTTTTACTCCTCCGTTTATTAAAGCGTTCTTGTGCATATTATAAAATGTATTGGCATAAAAGTCAACAATTTTCCCCGCTGCACTTTACAAATTTTGATTTTTATAGTAGAATCAAATATATCAAACATCTATAGGAGCAAGGTTATGACACTTTTGGTTATGGCAGCCGGTATGGGCAGCCGTTACGGCGGGCTCAAGCAGCTCGATCCGATCGGTCCGAACGGCGAGTTTATTCTCGACTACACGGTCTACGACGCATTGAAGGCCGGCTTTGACAAGGTAGTATTTGTTATAAAAGAAGAAAACTTAGAGATCTTCAAGGAAACGGTGGGCAACAGGATCGGCTCCAAGGTCGAGGCTGTCTACTGCTTCCAGGATCTTAACGATATGCCCGAGGGCTTTTCGGTTCCCGAGGGACGCGCAAAGCAGTGGGGCACGGCGCACGCGGTGCTTGCGGCGCGCAACGTCATAGACGGTCCCTTTGCAGCCGTCAACGCCGACGACTTTTACGGCAGGGAGAGCTTTGACATCATCGCGTCTCACATGAAGGCAAATCCCGAGTCGCCCTGCTGTATGGCGGGCTTTATCCTCAAGAACACGCTGACCGAAAACGGAAGCGTTGCAAGAGGCGAATGCACGGTCGACGAAAGCGGAAATCTCGTGGATATCTGCGAGCACACCAAGATCATGCGTCTCGAGGACGGCAGGACCGCTTATTTCGAAAACGATGAGTGGATCGACATCGACGAGGACTGCACGGTCTCGATGAACTGCTGGGGTCTGCCCGCAGATTTCTTCAAGAGCACCGAAAGAGGCTTCGTCCGTTTCCTGCAGAGCGGCGGCGACGAAATGAAGAAGGAATACTACCTCCCCACCGCGGTCAAGGAATATCTTGCCGAAAGCGGACAGAGGGCAAAGGTATTGAAGACCGGCGCGAAGTGGTACGGCGTTACCTACAAGGAGGACAGACAGACTGTCGTCGATTACATCAACAAATCTATTGAGGACGGAATTTATCCGAAGGAATTATGGAAAGAATAAGCGAAATCACCAAGGCCTGCTCGGCGTTTCTGAGCTTTGACAGCATCGACGAATACGAAAACATCCCCAACGGTCACATCAACGTTACCGACAGGGTGAGGATCAACGGCAGAGATTACATTCTGCAGAAGATCAACACCACCATCTTCAAGGATCCCGTAGGACTGATGAGCAACATCTCGTCGGTAACCGAGTTCCTGCGCGGCAGGATCATCGCATCCGGCGGCGACCCCGACAGAGAGACGCTCACGCTCGTAAAAACGCACGACGGCAGCTTTTATCACGAAAACGAAAACGGCTTTTACAGAATGTATCTCTTCATCACCGATGCGACCTGCTACAACAAGGCGGAAAAGAAGGGTATGTTCGGCGAATCGGCGAAGGCGTTCGGCAGATTCCAGAATCTTCTTGCCGAGTTTGATGCAAAAACGCTTTCCGAGACCATCAAGGACTTCCACAACACTCCCGTAAGATTCGGCAATTTTGTCAAGGCGATTGACGAAAACAAGGCGGGCAGAAAGGATGAGGTCAAGGCGGAGATCGATTTCTTCCTCGCGAGGAAGGACTACTGCCCCACCATCACATCAAGGCTTGCCGACGGCAGGCTTCCGACACGAGTCACCCACAACGACACCAAGCTCAACAACGTTATGATCGACGATGCGAGCGGCAGCGGCATCTGCGTTATCGACCTTGACACGGTAATGCCCGGCAGTATGCTTTACGACTTCGGCGACAGCATCCGCTTCGGTGCATCGAGCGCGGCTGAGGACGAAAAGGATCTTGACAGGGTCTACTGCGTGAACGAACTTTACGAGGAGTACGTAAGCGGCTTCCTTTCCGAAATGAAGGATACCATCACCGACGAGGAGATCGCTTGTCTCCACGACGGCGCGATTATGATGACTCTCGAATGCGGTATGAGATTTTTGACCGACTACTTAGAGGGCGACACATACTTCAGAACCCATTACGCAGGACAGAACCTCGACAGAGCGAGGACCCAGATCAAGCTTGTATCCGATATGGAGGCAAGAAGAGACGAGTTCGAGGCTATCATAAAGAAGTATATATAATATAAAATGGAAAGAGACGGTCTGTCGCCGTCTCTTTTTTGCGTCGTCCTCTTCTTTTATTTTCCATAAATTACCTTTGATAATTTGCTTTATTTCGCGAATACTATCTGCGAGGAAAAACCTCGATGCAAATAAAGCAAATCTAAAAAGGAGATTAAAAATCATGGCAAGAAACAAGACTATGGTTCCCGAAGCTAAGGCTGCACTTGACAAGTTCAAGATGGAAGCTGCAAGCGAAGTCGGCGTTAACCTCAAGGACGGCTACAACGGCGATCTTACCTCTAAGCAGGCAGGCTCCGTCGGCGGTCAGATGGTCAAGAAGATGATCGAAACCGCTGAAAAGAACATGAAGTAAGAGGGGTTAACCCTTTAAGAATCATCCCGAAGGCGACAAAGCTTTAAGGGGTAAAAAAAGAAACAAGCTTCGATCGAAGCTTGTTTTCTTTTATTGGTTTTGATCATTCAGCCGATTCGTCATCGTCGCCGTCCTTATTCATAACGCGGGCGCGCCATTCGACAACGGCGTCGCGGAAGCGCTTACGGCGTGCACGCTCGGGCGGCGGCAGCATTTCTCCCGTTTCGGGATTGATAAATCCGACGTCGAGATAATCGGCGCTGGGGATGGGCAAGCCCTTTCTTTTAAGACTACGCTCAACAGCGATCTTGATAACGTAAAACATCACGGCAAACAGCGGCACCGAGAATATCATTCCCGCAAGCCCGAACACGCCGCCGCAGAAAAGCAACGCGACGGTAACCCAGAACTTGGACACGCCGGTTTGGTCCTCCATAATGACGGGCTCGATAATATTGCCCTCGATCTGCTGAAGGAAGAACATAAATATAACGTATATAAGCCCGTGACGCGGGTTGGTGAGCAGGATGATAAACGCGGTCGGAATACCGCCGATAAAGGGGCCGAAGAACGGGATAACGTTGGTTATAGCAAGTATTCCCGCCGAAAGGAGGGCGTAGCTCATGCCCATTATCGACATAAATACAAAGGTAAGAATACCGACTATCGTAGAGGTGATAAGCTTACCCGAGATAAACTTGGCGAAAATATCGTTGCCGTAGCGCGCGACGTGAAGCACGTCGTTGGCACGCTCGCGGCTGCAGACGGCATAAAGTATCTTCTTGCTCTGCGCACGGAAGGATTCCTTTTCGAGAAGCGCGTAAACGCAGACGACTATCGCAATAAGGAAGTTCATAACGAAGGAAACTATGGAAATCGCGCCTTCAAGAAGTCCTCCGATAAGGTTCGACAGCTCGCTTCCTATCCAGCCGGTGATGTTTGCGACGAGTGTGTCTATCGATTCGCCGAGATGCTCGGTGAAGGTGTTTTCGGTGGTAAAGAGACTGCCGAGCCATTCACCGCCCTGCTCGATAAGCGACGGTGCGATATCGATAAGCCTGCTGAGGCTTTCCAGAAATTCAGGGATGATGAGGAAGAGCAAAAGCGCGATGACCGCTATGAGGACAAGTACCGAAACGGTAACGCCGACACCCTTTGCGAGTCGCTTTTTGCCAATCGGACGCATTTTCTTCGACTTTTCGAGTGCCTTCAGCATCCGCTTTTGCACGATATTGTCTATCGGGTTGATTATGTAAGCAAAGGTAACGCCCATAAAGACGGGCGACAGCATATTGGTTATCCAGTTAAACGCGTTTTTGACCGCGTCGACACGGGTAACGAGAAGGAACGCGCAGACGCAGACGGCGAAGAGGACGACGGTACGTCGTGTGACGATATTATTAACGATATTATTATTGTTATCGGGCTGCTTTTCGGGTCTTTCGACGCTCATCGCTTACCTCCGAGTCATTTTTTGTCAGTATATCACAAAAGTAATATTTTGTAAAGTACCGCAACGACTTGAAATTGTAATATTTTTGTTATATAATAAAGAAAATCACGCTTATTACACCCTCAATGTCGAAAAAGGACGGAATATGCAGTTTTTTGATAAGGCAATTACATATACAAGCAAATACGCAAAGGGCATCGCGTTGCTGCTTTGCATCGTTATGATAGCAGTGGTGCTTCCCCTGCCCGCGGTCTACAACACAAACGGGGGCTCGGACGCCTATCCGTTTGTCGAAACGTCGGTCGCAGGCAGTAACGAGGACCTTATGGCGGCTGTCTACGCCTACGGCGAGTACGACATAAAGCTTCGCAACGCAGTATACTGCGAGGGCGGCCGCGACGACGGAGTGATGCTGACCGACCGTGAGTATACCTTTGCAAAGCCCACCGACGGAAGCGATCCGACGGGCTGGGTGATGATTAAGAGCTACGACGGTGAGACCGATTTCCGCGCGACCGTAACGGTCGACATCGGCTATCTTGCCAAGGACGTCAACCGTTTTTATCTCCGCGCATACAGGAGCAGCGAGGTCGGGTCGGAAATGCCGACGCGCATACGCTATTACGCATCGGTTGACGGAGAGGATTTCGAGCTTGTCGGCGAGGGCAGCACGCTCACCGACGTGACCGCAGACAACTGCGCCGCCGTTTACGGGCTCAAGCTGAAGACGGCAATAACTGCGAGGTACGTCCGTGCGGTCATCGACTGCGACGGCGCTTACTCGCTTTGGATAAACGAATTCGGCGCCGCGGCGTACGGCAATATGTTCCGCGCGAACAGCGACGGAAGCCGATTGCTTCGCGACGGTCAGGGGCTTGTTTACCGCATCAACGGCGAATCGGTCGAGGTCGTCGGCTATGAGACCGAAAAGCAAAGCGGCGCGGGCGAGCTCACGCCGAGCTCGGTCAGCTTTGACGAAAACGAGATACGCTACACCCTCGGCAAGGGCAGCGACAACGAGGTTCAGGTAATTTCGAGCTTTATCGGCGACGGAAGACCGAATTTTTCGGGCGTTCCGAACAAGATCGAATACATAGTCATTCACAACACCGGCACGACCGAGGAGATAACCGACGCGGCGCGATACAATCTGCGCATGCACACGACCGACGGCGAGACCGGCTGGCACTACACGGTCGACGACAGCCGCATTTATCACTCGCTTGCAGACTCTGTGGTGGGCTTCCACGCAGGCTCGAGCCACAATTATTGCAGCATCGGAATCGAAATATGCGTAAACGGTGCGCCGACTAAATCCTCAAACAATTTCATCTTCAGCGGCGACAAATACGACGAGTGGGTGGAGACCCGCTTCAGAAAATCGCTGAAGAATGCCGCTGTTCTCGTGGCGGAGCTTTTGACGAGATACGGTCTTTCGACCGACGCCGTCATTCAGCATTACGACGTCACAGAAAAGAACTGTCCGTTATGGATGCGCGAGAAGGACGGCAAATTCGTCTACGAGGGCACGCTCTGGCTTGAATTTATGGGCTACGTCGAGGAATATTACGAGCTTTTAAACGGTGAATCTCCCGTTTCTGCGGTAAATCCCAACGGACGGGTGGTCATTCCCGATTACGTCACGCTCTCCGACGGCGAGGTATACCCCGTCACATCTATTGCTCCCGACGCGTTTGTCGACAAGGGAGAGCGACTCACGCAGATAACCGTCGGCAAGATGATCGAATCGATCCCGCTTTCCTGCTTTGACGGAAGCGACTTTATCGAAAGAATCGGGGTTGTCGACGGAAACACGAGCTACAAGGTCGAAAACAACCGTCTATTAAGCGTCGGAAACGAGCTTATTTTCGATCCCGAGGCGGCTGTTTCGAGCGAGATCGATCCGAAGGACGGCTGTACTCTCGACATTCGCAAGCTCGACGGCAGGAATTACGTTTTCTGTCTCGGCGAGAACTACACGCTTTCCGAAATCGCATCGGAATACGGCGCGGACAGCTATTCGGGAGTTTCGATGTACGGCGAAAGGATCGCCGAATCCGACGTTCCCGGCACCGGCGCTGTGCTCAATTTCGACGGTGCGCGGCTTTACCTCGTGCTCATCGGTGACGCGGACGGAAACGCAGTCGTTGACCAATACGATTACATTCTCGTAAAGCGCAGCTATCTGGGAACCTTTTCACCGCTTGCAAGGCAGGCGTTGGCAATGAAGGTGAGCGGAAGCGACGAAATAAGCGTTTACGACTATCTGCTGATAAGGCGGCATTTTCTCGGCACATACGATCTTTTTAAAAAATAATGTGACAAAATCGCGTTATTTACGTCTTATCAGTCAGAACGATTGAAAAGGAGTTGACCATAATGAAGAAAGCAGCATTTATTCTTTGTCTGGCGTTATGTCTTTTATCGCTGTGCTCCTGCTTTGAGCAGTACGATTATTCGATAAGCGAGATCGAATCGCTCGGAGGAGACGACGCGAGCGAGGACGTCGGCAATATCAGCAGCGTCAAGTTCACCGCAACGCTTGCGGGAACCGATTTCGACTCTGCGGCATATGAATTTTACAAGGATCCCGAGGACGTCCCCTCCCGCGGTCCGGTCATCATATACAAGCCCGACGGTGTGGTAAAAAGCTTTCGTTTTTTCGAGATCACCACCCCCGACGCCAAGCAATACGTGATCACCAATGTGCTTTTCAGCTGTGACACGCTTACCCCCGACAAGCCCTTTGCCGCCGAAACACAGCTTGACGACAAGATGCCCTGTCGCGGCATATCCTTCGTGGACGCAAGCGGTACGACGCAGTATTACACCATTATGGACAGCGCGATCGACGGCTCGCTGTTGTTCAACAAGAGCGAAAACATTTCGGAAAGCGTACAGTCGCTTTACGAGGCGGCGCAGAGCCAAGGCGGAAGAGAGCTTGGTGAGCTGCAGACCGAAACGACCGAGATCATCCTTTGCGACGGCAGGTACTATCAGTCATACGTTGCAAGCAGTCACGATATGCGCTACGTTTTCGTGAGCAACAAGGAGTTTTCGATGACGCCCTCGTGGGATTGGGTCGCTATCGGCACAAAGACCGATTATTCCATCAAGAATTTAGGCAAGATCAATGACAGCGACAAATAAAGAAATAAAAGCAGGCTTTTAACACAAGGCCTGCTTTTTTATCGGATATTTAAAGAGCGGAAGTATCCCTTCCGCTCTAATTCTATACTCAGAACTTTTTGCTGTCCTTAAGTGCAACGACGCTGTTGAACACCGAGGTATCCTTACTGTCGCGGCAGAAGTAGCCCTTACGGACGAACTGGAATTTTTCGCCCGGCTGTGCATCGAGAAGCGCGCGCTCGATCTTGACGCCCTTGACAAGGATCTTGGAGTCCTTATTGAGGTATTCGCCGTAGCGAGCCGATTCGACGGCGTTCATATCAGCCTCGGTGAAGAGGTGATCGTACATAACGACGTCGGTTTCGGCGCAGTCGGATGCAGAGAGCCAATGGATGGTGCCCTTTATCTTTCTGCCGTCGGTGGGCATACCGTTGCCCGTCTCGAGGTCTGCGGTGCAGAGCACCTCGGTAACGTTGCCGTTTTCGTCAGACTTGATCTCGTCTACGCGGACGATGTAGCCGCCCATAAGACGAACCTCGCCGCCGAGCTTCATACGGAAGTACTTGGGAGGGGGATCGAGGGAGACGTCTTCCCTTTCGACGTAAAGCTCGCGGGTGAAGGGAAGCTTACGGGTGCCTGCGTTTTCGTCGTTGACGTTATTGGGAAGATCGAAGTATTCAACCTTATCCTCGGGGAAATTGGTCACGGTGACCTTGACGGGATCGAAGACGGCGACTCGGCGGAGCGCGGTCTTGTTAAGATCCTCGCGCACGCAATGCTCGAGAAGCGCAATATCTACAAGGCTGTTATTCTTTGCAACGCCGACGCGGTCAATAAAGTCTAGGATGGCATTTGCGGTGTAGCCGCGTCTGCGAAGTCCGCAGAGGGTGGGCATTCTCGGGTCGTCCCAGCCGTCGACAAGCTTCGATTCGACAAGCGAGCGAAGGAAGCGCTTGCTCATTACCGTGTTGGTCACGTTAAGGCGTGCGAATTCGATCTGACGGGGGGGCGAGGGGACGTCGCAATGCTCGATGACCCAGTTATAAAGCGGGCGGTGATCCTCGTATTCAAGCGAGCAGAGCGAGTGGGTTATGCCCTCGAGCGCGTCCTGAATGGGATGGGCGAAGTCGTACATCGGGAAGATGCACCATTTCGTACCCTGACGGTGATGGTCGATATAGCGGATACGGTAAAGCACGGGGTCGCGCATATTGAAGTTGCCCGACGCAAGGTCGATCTTCGCGCGAAGCGTATACTTACCCTCGGGGAATTCGCCTGCACGCATACGGCGGAAAAGGTCGAGACTTTCGTCGATCGGACGGTCGCGGTAGGGCGAAACGGCAGGCTTCTGCAGGTCGCCTCTGTATGCCGAAAACTCTTCCGGCGAAAGCTCACAGACGTAAGCGTCGCCGTTTAAGATAAGCTGCTCGGCAAGCTTGTAGGTTTCTTCAAAGTAGTCGGAGCCGTAGAAGAAGCGGTCGTCCCAATCGAAGCCGAGCCAATGGATATCCTCCTTGATGGCATCGACGAATTCGGTATCCTCCTTCGCGGGGTTGGTGTCGTCCATACGGAGGTTACAGATGCCGTTATACTTGACCGCGGTGGAAAAGTCGATAACGAGCGCCTTGCAGTGACCGATATGGAGATAGCCGTTAGGCTCCGGCGGGAAGCGGGTGTGGACCTTAAGACCGGGGTTCTTGGCAAGGTCGGCATCGATTATTTCGTGAATGAAATTTGTAGATTCCATTTTATTCTCCTTGATAGATATTAGAGCAATCCGTTGACGCGCTGAAGGACCTGTCCCTTACCGAGTATCTGCATTACCTCGTAAAGATCGGGCGAGTTCATTCTGCCTGTGACGGCAACTCTTAAGAACATGCTTACGTCGGCAACCGAGCCCTTGAAGCCCTCGGGGTTCGCCTTATACTGCTTCATATCGGGGCAGAAGCCGTTTTTCTCGGCGATAGCCTTGATATTTGCAAACCATTCGTTCTGATCGGCGTTTTCGTCGTAGCTTGTGATGAAGTCGGCAAGCACCGCCTTGACATCCTCTGCAGAAAAGCTTTCGGGAATAGCCGTTTCGCGGGTGAAGAGCATATCGTAGAAGAAGGACATATAATCCTTGACCTCGCTCCAGAGCGCGATATCCTTACGCGGCTTTTTGCCGCCTCTGCCGATGGAAAGGATACGGACGGCATATTCTCTGTCGTTTTCGAGAACAGACGCGAACTGCGGGTCGTTTTCCTCTGCCCACGCGAAGGTGAAATCGTACACCTCGTCGGCGGTAAGGCGGGATATAACGTTTTTGGAGACGTCGTTGAGCTTATCAAGATCGAACAGTGAGCCCGAAACCGACATCTTCTTGGTGGTGAACTTGAAGCTTTCGATGGGTGCATCGGGATTTGCGAGTCGCCATTCCTCAAAGTTGGAGTTGAGAAGGGTCATAAGGTATTCGCGGACAGCCGCAACGGGATAGCCCTGCGAATGGTAATAGGTCAGCGCAGCCTCGGGGTCCTTGCGCTTACTGATCTTACGCTTATTGCCGTTATCGAGCTTAAGCACCTGAGCGGTGTGGCAGTACTTGGGCATTTTGAAGCCGAGTGCCTTGAAGAGCTGGATATGGAAAGGAAGCGTCGAGAGCCAGCTTTCGTCGCGGATGACGTGGGTGGTGCCCATAAGATGGTCGTCAACGGCGTGAGCGAAGTGGTAGGTGGGGATCCCGTCGGACTTGAGGATGACGTGGTCGATATCGTTTTCGGTAACGTCGATCTCGCCCTTGATCTCGTCGCGGAACTTATGCTTATTGTTAAGGTCGCCCTCGGAGCGGAAGCGAAGCACGAAGGGCACGCCCGCGTCGAGCTTTTCGCGGATGCTTTCGATGGGCGCGTCGCGCCAGATCGCAAATTCGCCGTAGTAGCCGGGGTTGAGCTTTTCTGCCTCCTGACGCTCGCGGATGGCGGCAAGCTCCTCCTCGGTGCAGAAGCAGGGATATGCCTTTCCCTCTCGGATGAGCTGCTTTGCATAGGTCTGGTATATTTCTGCACGCTCGCTCTGGCGGTAGGGGCCGTAAGCGCCGTTATCGCCGTCGATGACTGCGCCCTCGTCGAATTCGACGCCGAGCTTTGCAAGCGTTTCGATGATTATCTGTATGCCGTTGGGCACGGTGCGCTTTGCGTCGGTATCCTCGATTCGGAGGTAGAACACGCCGCCCGATGTATGAGCGAGACGCTCGTCGGTAAACGCGCCGTAAAGGTTACCGATATGAAGGAAGCCGGTGGGGCTGGGTGCAAATCTCGTCACCTTTGCGCCCTCGGGAAGGTTACGCGCGGGATAGCGTGCCTCGATATCGGCAGGCAGAGTTTTTATATTCGGATAGAGAAGGTCTGCAAGAAGGTTTGTATCCATTCTTTTTTATCTCCTTATGAAAATCAATAATATTTCAAGATATTATATTATAGAAGCGGCGATTTGTCAAGAAGAAAGAAGTTCAAATTTCTATTGAAAATCAAAGTGTTTTGAGTTATAATGAGTTAAGATCGGCAAATACAAGGAGGACAGCGTATGAACAAACGGATAATATCGCTTTTGCTTGCGGGGCTGACCTGCATATGCGCCCTTTCCGCCTGCAACGGCGAAGGCGGCGACGCAACGAGCGAGCCTATTGACGAAAGCGAAGCAATTTCGCAGGAAGAGGAAGAAACTATGCCTGAATACTGGGGCAACAGCAGCTACAACAGATACGAAATCGCAAATGCACCCGAGGTCATCACCTCGTATCCCACGACCGTCACAAAGGACAGCGCAAGCAAGTACAGCATGTCCTGCGAGACCGAGGCGGGCAAGCTTACCATTACTCTCGAGGAGCGTCCCTGGGGCTGCTTCAACCTCTGGAGATGGGCGCTTACCGACAAGCAGGGCAAGGTCCACGCCATCGTCCCCGGCTCGACCGACCTTGAATACGTACACGTCCCCACCACTCCCAAGGGAACTAACGTCTGGTCGGGCGGCAACCACGGCAACGAGGCATTTCTCTCGCTTGATCTTTACAACGCAGAAAACGGCGAAAAGCTCGAGCTTGAAATCGGAGAATCGGTGACCGTGAATTCGCTTCACGTTATCGAAAAGACCAAGCTTTTATGGTTTCCCGATGATAACAACGACTCCATCGGCGACTACAACAACAAGTCGATGACCTACACCGACGACGACGTCTACGCGGAAATGGTGAGAAAGTACACCTTTACCGGTCCGCAGATCCGTCTGAACGTCGACTACAAATACGTAAAGGACGTAAGGCACTCGCGCTCCTACACCTGTATGTTCCCTGTTGACAAGAAATACGGACTTTGGTGCGAGCTTTACAACAACGAGGGCGAGCTTGTAAACACCATCGAAACGCTAAAGGTGGGAAAGGCGGACTACTCGGGCAAGCACTACGACAAGAACGTCGCTACCCGCGCAAGGCTTTACGGATATGCCGATCCGCGCTATCAGGTCGACGTACGCGTCACCACGTTCGAGGACTCGCTCGATATGGGCAAGGGCGATTACAAGACCTCGTTCTGGGATATGAACACCACCTGCAACAAGCTTTACTTCACCAAGTTCTCAAACGCTTCCCCCATAACGCTTAAGGCGGGTACCGAATTCCACACCGAAAGCTTCTGGGTATTCCTCTACGTTCCCGACGCGACCGCACCCGAAATCGATAAGGGCGAAAAGGTCGAGGAAAAGAAGCCTGTCGGCGAGCTTGCTTCAAGCGGCAAGGAATACACCCTTTCGGGTAAGCTCGGAAGCGGCTTCGGCAACTACACAGCCGACCTTACCGACGGTAAATACACCGACACGCTCTCCTACGACGCGAACTGGTTCTCATTCTACAACCAGCCAAGTCTTCCCGCCGAGCAGCTCAACACCGAAAACGGCATCGGCTACGTTATCGTCGACCTCGGCAGCGAGACCGACCTTTCCTTCCTCCGCGCGCACATCTGCAACGGCGGCACGGCAGGCATCAACGCACCGTTTGAGGCAAGCGTTTCGGTTTCGAGCGACGGCGTAAGCTTCACCGACGTAGGCAAGCTTCCCATCGATACTGCAGACGACAGCGCGATATATTGGTCGGGCATCGAATGCAACGTCAAGGGCAGATACGTAAAGTTCAGCTTCACACCGAACGGCCCCTTCGTTTTCCTCAACGAGATCGAGGTATACAAAAAGAACGCGTAAAAGCATACATACGAAGAGAAAGACTCTTTTGCGGGTCTTTCTCTTTTTTTATGAACGAATTTAAAAAGAATAAAAACGATATTGACACGCAAAAATAAATATGGTAAAATATGGACGTAAAAGGGAGTAGCGGCACACGGTGTGCGCGTCATCGCTCGACATCTCGGCTTCAGCCCGGGCGACGCATTATTGCAAGACTTTTATGGGAACACCATAACTGTGCTTGCTTTTTTTGTATTACTCTCTGCAAATAAGCAAACAACAATCAAATATAAGAAAGGGCAAAACCATGAAACACTATTTGGAGAGTCTTTTATCGGTTTATTCGAGCGTCAAGTCCGAGGAAAACGGTCTCAGCTCGGATGAGGCTGCAAAAAGGCTTGCGGAAAACGGTCCCAACAAGCTGGACGAGGCTCCCGCGGTACCGCTTTGGAAGAAGTTTTTACTTCAGTTCGTTGACCCGATGATAATCGTCCTGCTCGTCGCGGCGGCTGTCAGTCTGGTCATGGCGATCATCGAGGGTGAATCGCTTGCGGACGTCTTTATCATCCTTTTCGTCGTAGTGCTTAACGCCATCCTCGGCGTTATTCAGGAAAACAAGGCGGAAAAGGCGATAGACGCGCTCAAGGCGATGACCAAGGCGAAATGCAAGGTGCTTCGCGACGGTATTCTTCGTATCGTCAACAGCGACGAGCTTGTCGTAGGCGACGTCATCCTGCTTGAGGCGGGCGACGCGGTGCCTGCAGATGCAAGGCTCATCGAGGCGGCATCGCTCAAGGCTGAGGAATCGGCGCTGACCGGTGAATCGGTCCCGAGCGACAAGTGCGCAGACGTTATTCAGTCGGAAAGCGGCGAGGTTCCGCTCGGCGACAGAGCAAATATGGTCTACACCGGCACGACCATCGTTTACGGTCGCGGCAAGGCTATCGTCGTTGCGACGGGTATGGACACCGAAATGGGTAAGATCGCGCAGGCGATCACCGACGCGAGCGAGGAAAAGACTCCTCTTCAGATGAAGCTCGCACAGCTCAGTAAGATACTCACGGTTGCGGTTTTGGGCATATGCGCCGTCGTTTTCGCGGTAAATATGATCCGCGGCGGCGAAATCCTCGACACCTTTATGGTTTCGGTCTCGCTTGCGGTAGCGGCTATACCCGAGGGACTCAGCGCGGTGGTCACCATCGTTCTTTCCATCGGCGTTTCCAAAATGGCGAACCAGAACGCTATTATCAGAAAGCTTACCGCAGTCGAAACGCTCGGCTGTACGCAGGTAATATGCAGTGACAAGACGGGTACGCTTACCCAGAACAAGATGACGGTCGTCGAGCACTTCAGCGGCAACGTCGAGCTTTTGAGCTACGTCAACGCGCTTTGCAACGATGCCGACATCAGCGAGGACGGCGCAGTCACCGGCGAGCCGACGGAGGCGGCGCTGCAGAAGTTCGCGTTTGACAACGGGATCTTCAAGCGCAAGGCAATGGCGGAGCAGCCCCGTGTTGCGGAGGCTCCCTTCGATTCGGGCAGAAAGATGATGTCTACCCTGCACCGCTTCGGTGACAAGGTCATTCAGTATACCAAGGGCGCGCCCGACGTTATACTTTCGCGCTGCACGAAATACGTCTCCCCCGTCGACGGAAAGACGAGAGACATGGACGACAAGGTGCGCGAGGCGATACTCGCACACAACAAGGCGATGGCTGACAAGGCGCTTCGAGTGCTTGCGGCGGCGTTCACGGTCTATCCCGACGTACCCGAGTTTTCAGCCCCCGAGGATATCGAGCGCGAGCTTGTTTTCGTAGGTCTTTCGGGTATGATCGACCCCGTCAGACCCGAGGTCGTTGAGGCAGTCGGCCGCTGTAAGCAGGCGGGCATCCGCGCCGTAATGATAACCGGCGACCACATAGACACGGCGGTAGCCATCGGCAAGCAGCTCGGCATTATCGAAGACGCAAGCCAGGCGCTTACGGGTGCACAGCTCGACAAGATCTCCGACGAGGAATTGGAGCGCGACATCACCAAATATTCGGTATATGCGCGTGTCCAGCCCGAGCACAAGGTAAGGATCGTTTCGGCTTGGAAGAAGCTCGGAAACATCACCGCAATGACGGGTGACGGCGTAAACGACGCGCCCTCGATAAAGACCGCCGACATCGGCATCGGCATGGGCATCACCGGCACCGACGTAACCAAGGGCGTTGCCGATATGATACTCGGCGACGACAACTTCGCGACCATCGTAAACGCGGTCGAGGAGGGTCGACGGATCTATGCGAACGTACGCAAGACGATTCAGTTCCTGCTTTCGTCGAACCTGAGCGAGGTGCTTACGGTATTCATAGCTTCGCTCTTCAGCTTTACGGTGTTCAAGCCCATTCATATACTCTGGATAAACCTCATAACCGACAGCCTGCCCGCGCTCGGACTCGGTATGGAAAAGGCGGAGGGCGACGTTATGACGCAGCCCCCGCGCGACAGCAAGGAGGGCATATTTGCAGGCGGATTGGGCATCGACGTTCTTTGGCAGGGCGCGGCGCTTTCGATCCTTACCCTTCTCTCCTACGTTATCGGTAACGCCATCGGCGGCGCGCTGTACGGCACGACGTTTGCATTTATCAGTATGTCTATGGCAGAGATCATCCATTCCTTCAACCTCCGCTCACGCGATAAGAGCGTTTTTGCGCTCCACAGCCACAACAGAATACTTTGGCTTACGATGATCGCATCCTTCGCGCTTACTGCGATCGTTGTGTTCATTCCCTTCCTTCAGAACGCGTTCTCTTTCGCAGAGATCAACTTCCTGCAGTATCTGCTTGCGCTAATTGTCGGCGCGCTGATATTGCCGATCTCGGAAGGCGTCAAGTATTTGAGAAAGCTTAAGAGTTCGAAATAATAACAAACAAAAAAGGTCTGCTTCGGCAGACCTTTTCGTTTGTTATTGTTCCATGTATTGGTTATATAAATATAGAGCCGTCGATATGGCAGTGTTCCCCATTTCGATTTCGTAAATATAGAGCGCATCCAGATCATATCGCATATGATATACCTTGGCATCAGGAGAAATATAAAAATCTTTATCCGGACCAAATACTCCAAACGGCATATCTACTATTGCGTAAGAAACCAACGTACCGTCTGTTTCATATTTCGATATTCTGATCTCATTCAACCTCCAATCGTGCGGAACGCTTGCAAATTGATAGAATTCCCCAACGTACACATATCCATCCGAAGCGTATTCCACATCCAACGAGGCGGTTTTTTCGGAAATGACATCGCGTTTTACAATTGTGGTCTCATGCTCTGTCGAAAAAGTAAGAAGGACGTCATCATCTTCATAAGTGTTACGCGCATAGGTAAAATCGGGCTTGATTTCCTCAAGGTATTTATCCCCATCGGAAGAAATGCCGGATATAAAATGACGTGAGTGTTTCAGCAAATGAAGAACATCCCCCTCGAAGTACATTCGTGACAAAGTAAATTCCGACGGGTACTTTATGCCGTCTTTGAGCGATTCCTCAAAACTTATAATATGCTTAGTGCCGTCGGGCATTATGAACAGAATGTCTGCGTTCCATTTGTTTGGATCGGGCTCTTGGTATGAAACGTAATAAAGAACCGCATATGTATTTCCGTTATATGCCAAGAGAATCGGAGTCCCCAAATCCGCGTATTCATCAAACACGATTTCTCTTAAAAATGTGCCCGATCTATCAAAAACCGCGATTCTATCCGCTACAGAATCAAGTATGTGAAACTCATCATTGAATATCAAAAAATCCTCAGGTGCTAAAAAAGCAAAATCTTCATAAATTGATACTTGATTCTTTTCTTTCCCATTTTCAAGCTTTAGCACCAACGTTTTTTCCGAACCGCAATAGCCTTCATAATATTCGTCTTTTTTAACAGCAGGCATTGATGCATCATCGGATACCTCCGACTCGTCGGAGACATCTGCCGAGACTTCACTTGACTCAAATACCTCGGATGAAGTATGGAAAGCACTGCTGCTTTCCTGTGAGTTATCGGGCAAATTCAATTCACACCCGATAACAGTTATTAACAAAGTAATGCAGCATACCAAAAAGAATAGTTTTTTCATAGTTTGTCACCTGCTCTTCAGTTTATATCCTGATTCCCCGTGGAGTTGATTTCAGGAAGATTAGATGTAGTATATCCGCAAACGCTGCACCTATATCGGTTATTTTGAAAAACAAAAGTATGTGTTTGGGTAGGCTGTTTATGACCGCAATCTGTGCATTCTCTGTAATGATAACCAACTGTAAACTTCATTGTGTAAGTGCATACCGGATTCCAAGGAGTATAGTATTTGTAATTCTTCGCATCAATCGCATCGAAAGACTCCTGTCTAAATGATACCTTCCCAACAACATTATTACTATATGATTTTGTTACACAATCGTACACATTTACTATTATTTTCCCCTCTTGATTAACATAATGCGAATGATAGAGCATTATATGGTGTCCGCTTGCGCACATAAAGTCCATCGGTTTTAACTCATCAAAAGATATTTCCGTTCCATAATTGTGAAAATTTTCCGAATCAACCTTTTCCTCGAACTTGTATGCAGAACTGACGAAGCCGGAGCAATCCAAACCTATCGTACGAGAACGATGGCCGGGAGTATTGCAGTTCACGTTTCCCGCCGTCTGATTACTGAGAAGAACAACATCAGAAAACTTCATCCAATTATCGTTCTCATCAAGTCCATGAAACCCTCCCCAACAATATGGTATTCCGGTTAATATATTGCCTGCGCTGGCAGCACCTACATATGACGGAAGTGAAACATCATCAGCATGTTGCAAATGATTAGCTTTGACTGTCCACTGCATATTAGCCATTGCAATAGCCCTCGCCTCTACCTCTGCACGTTTAGGAAAACCTGATGTAGAACGATTTTGCACCGCATCTTGTTCTTTTGTAAAAGATATATAATCCGTATCTGTATTTGAATCGTTTTCTGCAGTCGGAATGACACAAAAAGTCAATAACATCAAAATCAAACATAAAACAAAAGATAAACTTTTTTTCATAATATCCTCCTTATCTAAACATCATCAGTAATACGGTCAGTCAAATTAGAAGCCCATCGGAAACGCCTCCTTTTGTATAGCTATTTTGCACATCAATATTTTATCACACAAGCACAAATTTGTCAATACTTTACAACACCATTCGGTCCTGCTTATATTGACGAAAAAGCAGTTCAATTTGTCACATTAAAAACAAAAAAAGGTCTGCCGAGAGAGACACTTCGTAAAGAAGTTGTCTCTCTCGTTTTTTATTCAAAATATAACTGAGGCGCACGTCCTTACGGAGTGCGCCTCGAAGCAGACCTTTTTAATTATTCAACCGTTACGTTTACGGTGCAGGGCTCGGAGTCGCCGAGGTACTCGTTATAGGTATAGCTGAAGGAATCGCTGCCTACGTAGCCCTTTTCGGGGAAATAGGAGAAGCTGCCGTCGGAGTTGAGTGTGACGTAGCCGTGCTTGGGAGGCGTTACAAGAGTGTAGAGCCTGAACGCGTCCTCACCGTTAAGGTCAGCCGAAATAACGCTGTCGGATGCACCCGAAACGCTTACGTCCTCGGCCTTATCGGGGTATGCATCGAGGGTTCCCTTTGCAAAGGCGTAGGTCGCGTCGTACTGCATACGGCAGAGGGGGTCGTCGCTGTTTGCCATAAGAGCGTAGTTAGCGACGTCGTCGTAATAGACGTGGATAGCGTCCATATAGCCCGTCTTCGCGCCGTAGTAGAGATAGAGCATATAGCTTCTTGCAAACGAGGGATCGCCGAGGCACTGATAGCTGTGCTCGAGCTCGACGCACATCTTACGGGGAAGCGTGAAATCGACGGTGGAATCGAATCGCCAGAGCGGAGCGTCGGTCGAGAAGACGACGTTGGGCTGCATACAGATCATATCGAAATTCATTTCGTAGCCTTGGAAGAAGCGGTTTGCCTTATAGTAAGGAACCCAGAGGAAGTTGGAGCCTGCCGCGTGCACACGCTCGCCGCATTCGGTGATGACGTGGGTATCGTCGTGCTCCCAGATGACCGCCTCGTTGAGCCAATAGAAGCCGTCGTATTCGATATGCTCGTAATTACGCTTTGCGAATTCATCGAGCGTGAGATTGATGTACCAGTCGAAGATCTTCCTTCTGCCCTCAACGGTGGTTGCATCCTCGGAGATACCGTCGCCGTCGACGTCACCGAAGTCGCTCACCGTATCGTGAAGCGTAAGGAAGGTGGAATATACCTTGACCTTATAATCGGTCAAGCCGAGCTCCTGCTTGATCTGACCGACCGTCTCGTTAAGTGCATCGAAGCCCGCCTCGCCGTTGAAATCTGCGTTATGGGAGTATTCCCAGTCCTGCTTATAGTTGGGAAGATGTCCGAGCGCACCCGAGGGGAGGTTGTGGTGCGAGCAATAGATGGCACCGTTCATAAAGGTGTCCTTGATATTGCCATCCTCGTCGAGGTAGGCGAACATGGGAAGCAGGTCCTCCTTCTTGTTTCGATCGGCGTAAAGGAGGACGATCTCGTCGGAATTGAGCGGGGTGTTTTCGACTGTCGCGAACTGCATATCGTCGGCGTTGGTATAGTAGGGCACAGCGCTGATGCCGCTGTCGGCAAGGCGGGTAGCAGAGGATTTTACCTCCTTGGTGCCGAACGCCTCAAGCTCGTCGATAAAGGTGAAGCCGCCCTCGACGCGGAAACGCACAAACCTTGCGGCGTAAGCCTTATCGAAGGTCAGCGGGATCTTGACGGTGGTCGCGGCGTTGTACATTTCGACGTCTGCGGGACGCACCCAGTCGCTTACCTTATACCAGTTATTTGCGTCATCGGAAAGGTAGACCGCGATGAACTTGGGACGCGAGATGCCCCATTCGACCTGCTCGAGCAGCGAGAGGTTAACGCCGTTAACCGTGGAGACCCTGCCGAGATCGTAGAAGAATTCGAGACCGTCGCCGCCGCGGGTGAAGAACCACGAGCTGCTGTAGCAATACATTTCATCCGAGGTGGTTGCAAGTTTACCGTCGGTAAGGCATTTATTATCCGCCCTTGACTCGTCGCCGTGGGTATCAACGTCGGCATAGAAGAGCGCAGACACCTGCTGAGGCAGACCGAGGAGGAGGTTCTGCTCCTTCCTGTAGTCGGGCTCGGAGGGATCCCAGAAGAGATCCTCGGTTATCTTGGGAAAGGTAACGGGATCGAAAAGCACCTTCGACTGCGCTTCGTTATAGCCCGCGAGGACCTGAAGCTCCTCGACCCAGTAGCTTCCGACCTCCTTGGGGAATTCAAAGCGGATCTTCTGTGCCTCGATATATTCGGGAAGCAGAAGCGTATAGGTGAACGCGTCCGCCTTATTCACACCGTACATACGGCCTGCGAAAATATAGTCGCTTCCCTTCTGAGCGTAAACGTCTATATACGCGGGAAGATCGACACCGATGCCGCCGCCCTGTGCGTATACCTTGAAGCCGTAGATATTGTTATACTTTTTCTCAAGGTCGAGGTCGATCTTGGGGGAAGCCTCGCCGTTCGACCTGAGTCCGACCCAGACGGGGTCGGAGAAATACTGCGCGGTACGCAATCCGTCGGTCAGAAGCGTGTCGCTCTTGGGCGCGCGCTCGTCAAATTCGGTGTCGGAGAAGGCATACTTCTTACCAACGGTGAGGTTTTTCGAATCGACGGGGGTCGCTTCGATTCCGGTAGAGAGCGACTGCCACGCGTTACGGTCGATGCTTTCGTCCGCATACGCAAGCGCGACCTTATCGGTGATTTCCTTTTCGGGAACGTCGGCATACACCTCTATCTCATCGGTAAAATAGAAGTAGCCCGAGCCCTTGAAGAACTGAACTCTTATATAGCGGTAGTCGGTCGGCTCGGAAAGCTCGATCTTAGCCTCGCAGATCGAAAGGTCCAGACTTTCCTTGAATACCGAGGTGCCGATCGTTTTGAACTTTTTACCGTCTGCAGAGCCCGAAACACGCACGGTCGCGGCGAGTGTAACGCCGTCCTGATGCATTTCGAGCGAGCGGGCAACGACAGAGGTGATCCTCTTGCCGTCCTCCTCGCCGAGGTCGATCTGAATAATTGCGTTGCTGTTAAAGCCGACCATACGCGAGTCGACGTAATGTGCACCGATATTGGCTGTCTTTTGTCCGTCGGTGAGCTGCTGACCGTATGCGTCGACATAGGGCTCGCAAGGGGTTGCGTTCATGGTATAGGGCTTGCCCACGCTTACCAGCGTATTATAGAGGCCGCCCTGCTCCTCATCGGTGCTGCTTTCGCCGCCGCTTATCTCTTCAACAGTGCTGCTGCAAGCGGTGAAAAGAAACAGACCCGCAAGAAGGCTTAGGAGAAATCTCTTCATAACGTACTCCTTCATATAATGATATTGTCATTGTATCACACATACGATGACATTTTCAAGTATATCGACATTTTTTTCGATTTTTCTTGCATTTATCGAATTATTATGGTAAAATGCTAAAAATGCCGTTTAAGCGGACTACTCAAAAGAGGGATTATATTTATGAAAACACTTATTTTTAACGGTTCTCCGAGACTCAGAGGCGACTCTGCGAGCATCATCGCCGCGATAACCGCTAAGCTTGACGGCGACTACAAGATCGTTAACACCTGCAACTGCAAGATCGCGCCCTGCATCGACTGCAGATATTGCTGGGAGCACGAGGGCTGTGCATTTATCGACGGAATGCAGAACATTTACAACTACATTCAGGAATGCGACAACATCCTCATCGCCTCCCCCGTTTATTTTTCCGAGCTTACCGGACAGATGCTCTCTGTCGGAAGCAGATTGCAGACCTATTTCTGCGCGAGATACTTCCGCAACGAAATTCCCATTGAAAAGACCAAGAAGGGCGCAGTCGTGCTTATGAGCGGCGGCGACGCCTCGAATCAGCGCGCGTACGACACGGCGTGCGGTCTGCTTCATTGCATGAACTGCGAGGAGATCCATCCCCTCATCGAATTCAACAACACCAACAGCATCCGCGCGACCGAAAGGCCCAATTTCGACAACGCTGTCGACGAGATCGTCAACTTCTTCAACACTCAGGAATAAGAAGCGACAACAAAAAAAGGACGTCTGATGACGTCCTTTTTTGTTGATCTCGTTAAATTCTCGCGAGTGACGAATTTTTATACTCGGGGTCGTCGGTGACCTCTTTTATCACGCGTATCGCTTCGGGGATAACGAATTCCTCGTCGACAGACGCAAGCTCGATTTCGAGTATCGCCTTATCCGACCAATTGGGGTAGACGTCGATCTCGAAATACCTGTTATCGCAGGTGAGGCAATATCTCGTCTTACGGATGGGGCGCCTGTCGGGGCTCGCCTCCATAAGCAGAGTCAGGTACTCGTCCTTGGTTATACGCGATTCGATCTCTACCCGCTTCGCGCCCGAAACGGTGCGCTTTTCGGTCCTGAAATAGACGTAATTACCGTTACTGCCGCGCTGACGCACACGGATCTCCGAATCGTTATCGCTCTTCAGATAGGTCTGGATGATTTCGACCTTTTCGCAGTTCGGAAGCGACTCAAGATATGTAATATCGGGGTATTCGATAAGAAACTTGCGTTCGATCTCGAGCGGCTCGGGCTCACCGAGGAATGCCGAGATCTCGGCTATCAGCCGTTTGAGCTTCGTTTCAAAATCGCTGCTGTTATCGATGACGCGGAAATGCGGATGTCCCGTCCAGGCAGAGACGAGCTTATCGTCGAGTGCGATCGCCTGCTCGACCGTTTCGGTGCGCGCCTGATTATTTGCCGTCGTGTAAAACTCTGCCGCGCCCTTTGCGGCGGTGACAAGATGGAACACGGCGTCGTAGCCGTCGCGGAGCTCGATCTCGTTTGCATTGATCGAGTCGAGCACCGACGCGAATTCGGCTTCGGTCATATACGCCTTATTATCGAGCGCGCCTCGGTCGCAGACGATAAGCAGCTTTTCGGCGTTCATCGTCAACGCCGCCTGACGGAAGATACGCTCCTTTTCAAGCTGGAGCTGCATCTGGCATTTCTGATAGTCGGCATTGGTGCCGCAGGTCCATGGCGCGACGCCGCCCGAGATAAGCTCGGTCGCGGTTTCGGGGACGAAAAGCACGGTATAACCCATCGCCTTAAACGCGTCTTGAATTCGGGTCATAGCGGTGGATTTACCCGCGCAGGGGCCGCCGGTGATAACTATCTTTGTGATCTGCATGATGCGCCTCCGTTTTTTGATTTTTTCTGTTTATTCGGCAAGCTCTTCCATTTCGGTAATAAGGTCGCCGAAGAGCTTGAGCGCCGCATTGACGGGATCGGGGGTGGACATATCGACGCCTGCGATCTTAAGCAACGAGATGGGATCGGTGCTGCAGCCGCCCGAGAGGAACTTCTTGTAATCGTCGACTGCGCTCTTGCCCTCCTCGAGGATTCGAGACGCGATCGCGCACGCCGCGGAGAAGCCGGTCGCGTACTGGAACACGTAATAATTATAGAAGAAGTGAGGAATTCTCGTCCATTCGAGCGCGATTCCGTCGTCGGAGATCATATCGGGACCGAAGTAGAGCTTATTGAGCTCGTGATACTTCGCGGAAAGCGCGTCTGCAGTCAGGGTCTGACCGCCCTCGCACATCTGACCCATTGCAAGCTCGAACTCGGCAAACATGGTCTGGCGGTAAACGGTGCCCTTGAACTGATCGAGGAAGTGGTTGATGAGATATGCGCGTTCCTTCTTATCGGTGGTCTTTGCAAGCAGGTGGCGCATAAGCAGGATCTCGTTACAGGTGGACGCGACCTCCGCAACGAAGATGACGTAATCGCTCGTGCAGACGGGCTGATATTTGGTGGAATGATAGCTATGGAGCGCGTGTCCCATTTCGTGCGCGAGGGTGAACATCGCGTCGAGGTTATCGTGGTGATTGAGGAGCACGTAGGGGTGAGGGCGGCTATTGCCCGATGAGTACGCGCCGCCGCGCTTACCCTCGTTTTCGTAAACGTCGATCCAGCGGTTATTGAAGCCCTCCTTCAAAAGGTCAACGTAGTCGTCGCCCAATACCTGAAGCGCCTCGAGAACGATCTTCTTTGCCTCCTCGTAGGGGATCTCGCTTGCCGCGTCGGCTACGATCGGGGTATAAACGTCGTACATATGAAGCTCATCGACGCCGAGCATCTTCTTACGGAGTGCGACGTAGCGGTACATCTTATCGAGGTTTGCGTGCACCGCGTTGATGAGGTTATGATACACCTCGACGGGAACCTCGGTTCTGTCGAGCGATGCCTCGAGCGTCGAGTTATACTTACGCGCATTCGAGAAGAAGCGGAGCTGCTTGAACTGCGCGTCGAGGGTTGCGGCGATGGTATTCTTGAACTCGCCCATTCTGTTATAGTACGCCTCGAAGGTGTTCTTTCTGAGCGTTACGTCCGCGCTTTCGAGAAGCGGAACGAAGGTGCCGTCGGTAAGCTGATGCTCGTTACCCTCTCCGTCGGTCACGCTCGGGAAGCGCATATCGGCGTTACGGAGGACAGAGCCGATATTATCGGGTGCATCTGCGATCTCGCCTGCGGTTGCAAGGATCATTTCGCATTCGGGCGAAAGCACGTGTGCGGCTCTGCGGCGAATGCGGGTGATGGGGCGGCGGTAGGTCTCCAGCTCGGGCTCGTCCTTATAAAACTGCTCGAGGGTCTCCTCGGGGATTGCCATAAGCTCGGGAGTTGCAAACGAGGACGCGCCTGCGATCGCAACGTAGGTGCTCATCGCCTTACCGCGAAGATCCTGATAAAAGCCGTTTGCGGTATCCTCGTCGCCCTTACAGCTTGCATAGCCGTAAAGCGGGGTGAGTCGGAGCTCGATCTCGTCCTCGAGCTTAAAGTATTCAAGCAGAGTCTTTGCACTTTCTGCGAGTCTGCCCTGATAAGCGGCAACCTTTGCAGGCACCTCCTTAAGCGACTCGTACTCAGCCATCCAGGCATCGTCGCTCACGAACATATCCGCAAGGTTCCATGTGTTTTCAACCGGTACTTCACTTCTTTTGAGTATCTTCTTTGCCATTTTTTTAATTTCGCGATGGGAGGATACAACGGACTTGTTGGCTTCTCTCCGCGAGACCCTTCACAAGCTTGTTGACCTCAACAAGGTTCTTCAGACTTAGTGGCTTCTCTCCGCGAGACCCTTCACAAGCTTGTTGACCTCAACAAGGTTCTTCAAACTTAGTGGCTTCTCTCCGCGAGACCCTTCACAAGCTTGCCGACCTCAACAAGGTTCTTCAGACTTGTTGGCTTCTCTCCGCGAGACCCTTCACAAGCTTGCCGACCTCGACAAGGTTCTTCAAACTTAGTGGCTTCTCTCCGCGAGAGCCGACGAAAGCCCGCTTTTCTCTTTTCGCGATTCCTTTCTGTATTTTTTCAACTACATTATAATACGTTCAAACGTTTTTGTAAAGAGCTTTATTCCCCTCTTAAGCGTTTTGCCGCTTCCTCGCGCTGTTTGCTTATTTCATACCACGAGGGTACCTTTTTCGACCTTTCGACAAGGTCTGCAAGATGGGTCGGGACATCGATGCCCTGCGGGCAGATCGCACTGCAGGCACCGCAGCCGATGCAGGACGAGGGCTTTTTATCCTCATCGAGAGCATCGATACGCATCGTTATATTCGTGACCGGTGCGATACGGAGCTCGTTATACATCTCGAGCAGCATCGGGATATTTATGCCCTGCGGACAGCCGTCCTTACAATACCCGCACGCAGTACAGGGGACCGAATTCTTCATCCCCTCGGCGATATCGAGTATCAGCGCGAGCTCGGAATCGTCAAGCGGCTTTGATTCCTCAAAGGTCTTTAAATTGTCGTTGAGCTGATCCATATCGGTCATACCGCTCAATATCATCTGCACGTTATCGATCCCCTGCAGGAAGCGGAACGCCCAAGCGGCGACCGATTCATCGGGACGTATTGCCTTAAGACGCGCCGTATCGGCATCATCAAGCCTTGCAAGCTTACCGCCGCGGACCGGCTCCATTACCCAGACGGGGATATTATATTCCGCTAAAAGCTCGCACTTTGCCTTGGCATTCTGCAGAGTCCAGTCGAGGTAGTTGAGCTGTATCTGACAGAATTCCATTTCGCCCTTGCAGTAATCGAGGAATTCGCGCATTGTATCTAACCCGCCGTGAGTCGAAAACCCGAGGTGGCGGATCCTGCCGAGCCTTTTCTGCTCAAGGAAATAGTCGACTATCCCCCACTTTTCGTCGGTATACACCTTAATAGAGTTTTCGTATACGTTATGCAGCAGGTAATAATCGAAATATTCGACACCGCATTTTTTCAATTGATCCTCGAAGACCGTCTGCGGGTCATAGCTCGACGCGATCTGATGTCCGGGGTACTTATCCGCAAGGAAATAGGATTCGCGCGGATACTCGCGAAGTATCGACGAAACGACGGTTTCGGAATGTCCGCCGTGATAGGGATACGCCGTGTCGTAATAATTGACCCCGTTTTCCATCGCGGTCCTTATCAGCGCGCGCGTCGCCTCAACGTCGATATTGCCCTGCGCGTCGGTCGGCAATCGCATACAGCCGTAGCCGAGCAGCGACAGACGGTCGTTTTTGAAGCTGCTGTATATCATTTTCGTTACCTCCGTGATCGATACCCGTATTATAGCACAAAAGCCGCTTATTTTCAATAGAAAAAAGCCGTTATAAAACGGCTTTTATACTCTATGCCCAAAAGAGCAGTTCTCGGACTTTATAATCGACAAACCTCCATATACGCGAAGAGTCGTCATAAGCGTAGGAATAATCGATAATCTCGTAAACGCCGTCGGAATCGATATCGCACAGGGCGTATATCATATAGCATTCATTTTGTATTGCGGGCAGATACCCGCCGAAAGTGACTGCGTCGCCGCCGTTTCCATTCTTTACCGAAAAGTCGTAAAAGCAACATTCAAAACCGCTTGCGTCCTTTTTTTCATAAAACTCCGTTTGAACAGTTTCAAAAAATTCGTCTTTTTCGATATCTTTGATTATTTCGGTCGTTCCGTAAGCAAATACCTCTGCATTCAGAGCATTCGAATTCGAGAACAAAGCATTTGCGGTTTCCTGCAATTCGGCGTCGGTTTCTATGCAGAGCCACGGATACGACCCACGGTAGAAATGTATATATACCCGCGTGCATGTTACCGTTTCAACCTTATTTTCGGTGTATAAATAAAGTGTATCGCCGACAGAAACAAGATCGGTCGCGAAGTCGTAATTACCTGTTCCCTCTTCGGGAACAAGCACGTCAACCTCATCGGACGGATTTAACCACGAATCTATTATATAATCCTCATACTTGGAAATACCCAAAGCCTCGTAATCGCAGAGCATACCGTCGGAATACGCGCCGAGCAAAACCAGCGTATTCTCATACCGTAATTTAATGAAGATCGAAGTGTAGTCATCACCCTTGACAAATACGTCCTTATCGGGTGCGTCGCTCGGTGCGTCGCTCGGTGCGTCGCTCGGTGCGTCGGAAACTTCATCGGATACTTCATCGGATACTTCGTCGGATGCTTCGTCGGAGGCTTCATCGGATGCTTCGTCTGTCTTTTTTTGCTCCGATACTGTTGAAGTAATCGCATACGAGCTTTCATCGCCGGAATCGTCAATCATACATGATGAAAGCGTCGCAAAAGCAAAGAAGAAAAATATCAAAATCGCGAAAAACAGTTTTTTCATATAACCCTCCGTCGCATATAGTAGGCTTCATATGATAAGACGTATAACTTCGAGATTTTGTCACATTTATTTTTCGGAAACAAGCTCAGACAGGTCTTTTCGTTTTTTATTGCGAAGTTTGTCGTCAGCCTTGGCATAGCCGAGCGTGACGACCAATCGTACAGGGCGGTCGATGCCGCAGAGCTCGCGGATTCGCTTATCGTCAAACCAGCCGAGGATGCAGGTCGAAAGTCCCTGCGCCGTCGCCTCTGCGGTGATATATGCGGTGACGATACCGATATCGATCGAGCGGTAGTCGTTACCCTTCAGCTTGGAGCCGAGTGCCGCGGACTTATTATAAGGCATTTCGGATATCACGAGCAGAATCGGAGCTTCCGACGCAAATTTATTCATCCCCATTCCGGTGCAGGCGTCTGCAACGCTCTTTGCTGTTTCGCCGCGGCATACGGTAATAAAATAGGGTTGACCGTTGCAGGCGGAGGGGGCAAGTCGGGCTGATTCGAGGATTCTTGTAAGCTTTTCGCGCTCGACCTCCCTGCCTGCATCATAGCTGCGGCAGGACTGACGGGCATCTGCGATTTCGCGGAAATTCATATGCTTTGCTCCTTGTTGTCATTTGCTTCATTATACTTAAAAAATGCATATTCCGCAACCTAAATCGAGGCTATTTACAAAAATTTAAATAATCCAAAAAAGATGAAAAAATTTCGAAAAAGGGATTGACAATCGCGTTTTGCTGTGTTATACTACACCTCGCTGGCGTGAGCGAGATGCTGGTGTAGCTCAATGGCAGAGCAACTGATTTGTAATCAGTAGGTTGGGGGTTCGACTCCCTTCACCAGCTCCAAAGCCTACTGTACAATCGAATAATATGGGGGAATTCCCGAGCGGCCAAAGGGGGCAGACTGTAAATCTGTTGTCACTGACTTCGGTGGTTCGAATCCACCTTCCCCCACCAGAAAAAGACCTTGTCGAA
>JAFXDO010000032.1 GCA_017563195.1 Clostridia bacterium
CTCTTCATCTTCATCATCAAAGCTCGTTATTGTACCACTGACAGTCGTCGTTTGTCTACACATGCAGCAATCTACGCAATAATAGTGACACTCCTCACATCTTTCAACTTCACCACTGTCAAGACAGTAATAACATCCACGACAATGCCAGTCACCTCTAAGGTCTTTTGCAAGACATTCTCTGCAACCACCACAATACCCGCAATATTCATCACCAAGGCAATCTGAACATTTCATACAGTCCCAGCAAAATTCATATTCTCTACCCAATACATCTGCACAAGCACCACATTCAATACAGTGTTGCTTACATTCCACCGCACATTCTGAACAATGAGCACATTCTTCACAATATTCAATGCAGTTACTGCATCTTCCGCATTCAGCACAATAATCATAAATATAATAACAGCCTTTGCAATCCGGGCAGTGCCTATCGCCCTTTACACCGCAATCAACACAATACTCCCAGCACTCAGGGCACATCTCGGTGCAATTTTCACAAAGATAGCAATCGACACAATAATTAAGTCCCTCTGCTTCAAAGCAGGCTCCACATTCACCGCAGTGAAGCCTTTCTTCAAATTTTGCACATTCAATACAGAAATCACCGCAGAATTCACAAATTTCGGTACAATTTTCGCAGACACCGCAATCGCGGCAGACAGTGGCGCCGCTCACTTCAATACATTCGCCGCACTCGGGGCAAAGCCAACCGTTGTTTTCACAGCAGACTGCGCAGTGATCGCCGCCGCTTTCGCACTGACCGTTTACCTCAAAGCATCCATCGCATTCTACACAATGGTAATCGTCGTAGCATACACAGCAAAGCTCGCAATCGGGGCAGATATATTCGCAGTTGTAGCAAATACCGCAATCCTGACAATATATTTCACCGAAATAGCAGAAGCCGCATTCGGGGCAGGTCTCGCCGTCTGCTTCGTGGCATTCCACGCATATTTCTTCGCAATTTTCGCAGATCTGAACACAGTTTTCACAGAGATTGCATTCGGGGCAGATAAACACGCAATACTCACAGGTATAGCAGCTATCACAGCTGTTTAAATCCGATTCGATATAGCAAGCATTACAATCGGGGCAGATATCGGTATCGTCGTGGCATTCAATGCAAAGCAAATGGTCGCCGCCTTCGCAACGCCCGATACATTCTACACAACCAAGGCACTCTTTGCAGATTGTGTCTTCATCATTCCAGCATTGACCGCAGTCGGGGCAAGCCAAGTTATACTCTAAATGGCACTCCAAGCATTCATGTGAATCGCCTACACTGCAGTAGCCGCCGCAATCATAGCATTTGCCGCAGCCATCGCAGAGTTCGCTTACTTCGTTACATTCGCTGCAATGGTGCTCGTAGTAGCAGTCTCTGCCGCTTTCCTCGCTGCAGTGGTCGCCGCAGGAACAAATATATTCGTCGCCGCAGCTCGCGCCGCAGAACTCGCATTCGATATATTCGTCCCACGCAAAAGCGTTAATGGGTGCAACGCTTATAAGCATTAAAAACAGAACGAAAATCGCTGTTCCGCGCTTGAACATCTTGTGTTTCATAACTTTTCTCCTTTGTTTATATATGTTTATATAAACTAAAACTTGTAAAATCACTTGTAAAATCATTTATCACTGCGCTCGGGCAAAAATCCCCGATTGTCAATATTGTTGCTCAAGCATCGGCATTAAGCTATAACAAACGTACCAAAATAATGACGCTCATTTCGTTTCGCTCTCCCCAAAAATCTACGATTTTCGGAGACCCCGATTATTGTGAGCGTTGTTCGCTCGCGCGTCACTCACCGTTCGCAACGCTCTAAGGTATAAAAATCAACGCACATGTCGCTGATTTTTATGAATTTTTATTGTATTGGCTTAGCCGCCTATAACGTACGTACCGAAGTAATGACGCTTGATAAGGATATAATCGTACTGGTTAACCACATCGTCGCAATTTACGTCGGCAGGCAGCATTTCGCTTTCGGTAAGCAGACGCGTGCCGAAGTAATGGCGCTTGACGAGAATGTAGTCGAATTGGTTGATCTCGCCGTCGCAGTTTGCGTCGCCGAGGAGATACTGAGGCTCTTCTGCAAAGGTAGGTGCATTCTTATCGTTTCTGCCCTCCCAATTGTTAAGGCTGTCATAGAAGAGCTCCTGCTCGTTGGAGGTATCAACGTAGTTGTTAAGCATATCTTCCATACTTGCAACCTCGGTCTCATTGCCAAAATCAACAACGGTGATATTGTCCATATAGTTTGCGTAATCGCCGCAGGGACCGTAATTTTCGTCGCTTGCGCAGAAAATGTTTGCAAGACCGCATTCGTCCTCACATACACCCAAGAACATACCGGTGCCTGCATCTGCGTATTCATCGTTAAGACGCTCAACGCTGCCTGCCGCATAGCAGTTAATAAACATCTGGTCCTGTGCCGCGCTGCCGATAAAGCCGCCGATGTAGTTAAGACCGCTTACGTCTGCAACAGAATAGCAGTTGGCGATAGTATCGTCATCGTAAGAAATACCAATAAAGCCGCCAACGTAATATCCGCCTACGATAATTCCGTCGGAATAGGTGTTTATTATATTTACGTTGCGTTCGCTTCTGCCGATAATGCCGCCAACGTAATATGTCTCGGGTGCGGTGATATCTACGTCTGCAGAGCAATTGTTAATGTAAAGGTCTGCAGAGTTTATACCGATAAAGCCGCCAACCGTGTTGAAGCTTACCGAATCGGGATCGATAGGCTCTTCAAAAGTAATATGGCCGATTGCCGTGCAGTCCTCGATGTAGATAAATGTAGGATCATCGGAGTATCCGATAAAGCCGCCGATATCGCCAACGTCGAGAGCCGCATCATCGAAAGAAATGGTTCCGCTCCAGCCACAGTTATTCAACGAGCTGTCTCCCCAAACGTAGCCTGCAAATCCGCCTGCGTACCAAAAGCAAGCAGTATTAAGAGAACAAATATCCACACTGGAATAGCTGTCAACTGCAATCAATTGTCCGACTTCGCCGACGATACCGCCGAGGTCGCGAAGATCATCACAATCCTCTATATCGATAAGACCGTCGACAAATACGTTGTCAAGCATAAGATACTCTGCGTAATTCACAAGAATACCGACGTTCTCAACGTATTCCTCGTTTGCAATAACGAGCTCCGCTTCCAAAGTAAGATCCTTTACCAAAAGACTGTCAGCTCCGTAGAAAAGCGTATCGGACAAGCCGGTTATCGAGTGGTCCTTGCCTTCGAACTCAACGATAGCCACTCCATGCGCATCGATAGCCTGAAAATCGTACTTTTCGGACATATCGATATCGTTCGCAAGGATTATACTCACATATTTGCCGTCATAAACATCGTTATAAAAATCAAAAGATATATCCCAAAGGTCGTCGGGAGTGGAAACAAGAAGCCCGATGGGCTTTGCTTCGGAAAGCGTGTATGCTACCGTTATGTTATCTTCGCCGAATACATCCGTACCGTCGGAATTATCGACGGTGTAGCCCCACGTAAGAATACGGTATTCACCCGATTCCGGCAGGGAGAAACTGAAAAAGATACTTTCTATGGGATCTACGTAAGCATCGCCGTCCGAGTAATAAACCTCGTTGCCCTCGGAATCGAAAACCGCGAATGCTCTGTCGGCATGAAGCTCAACGTGGCTGTTGTTGATAAGCTCTATACCAAAGGAATAAATCTGTCCTGCTTCAAGGTTAGCGGTAAAGCCTTTTGAATAGCCGCCCCATCCGTTGTAGCCGATAAACAGATCGGTTTCGTTAACGGTGCCGGTTACGGTTTTGTCGAGCTCGATTACCTCACTGTAATCAACGTCGTCATAGCTGATCTGCTCGAAGCTGAAATCCTCGTAAAGCAGATCGAACATATAGTCATCATCTTCGTCCAGAGCATAACCCCAGGTAAGAATTTTGTAATATCCGCTGTCGCCCGGTAAGTACGGGAAGTAGTTGCAGCTTACGGTATACGATTTAACGCCATCGTCACTCCATCCGTATTCTAAACCAATCCAATCATCTTCAGATTCAATTGTTTCGGGGTAAATTGCTATCGCTCTGTCGAAATAATAGCCGTATTCGCTGCGTACGGTAGCAGTGAATTTGTAATAGTGTCCTGCTTCAAGATATACCGTATATCCCTTCGCGTATCCGCCCCAGGACCCGACGTCTAACGAGATATCCTCAAGGCAGGGGTCAAGCTCGGTAATTTCACGGGTTACGGTTTCGCCTTCCTCTACCTCGGTGCTGAAGTCAACCTCGCTTATCGAGGCTGCCGCAAACGCGGTAAGCGGAAGCAGCGAAAAAACCATAATCGCACAAATAATCATGCTGAGTAATTTTTTCATAATTGTTTCTCCTTATGCTTTATGATTGTTCGTTATACTCTAATAATAAGACAAAAAGCAAAAAAAGTCCCCACACTTTCAAGATAAAAAGTGTGGGGAGCTTCATCAAAATGAAAATATATTGCAGATTTATGTGACAGGCTTCATCAGCCGATCACATAGGTTCCGAAATAGTGACGCATAATGAGAACGTAATCGAATTGATCGACTACCTCGTCAAGGTTTACGTCAGCGCGGCTCGCCTCATCATCGGTAAGAAGGCGCGTCTCGAAATAATGGCGCTTTACGAGAATGTAGTCGTACTGGTCGATTGCTTCGTCGTTATTGACGTCGCCGAGTCCGTTATACTCGGGCTTCCAGTAGCATGCGTACATCCAAGCGTCGCCAAGCTCACCGCCGACCCATCCGTCTGCACCGTACCATTTGTTGCTTTCGCCCATAGTTTGGAAAATGGTGATAAGGTCTTCGGTAAGAGGATAAAGCATAGTGTCGCTGTCAGCAGCCTCCTGATAAGCCGTAAACGCGGCTGTATAGTCGGTTTTGGACACGACCTCGCCGTCCTCATACCTGACAGCTACAAGCTGTCCTACGCCGTTAATATCAACGAGAGACATTCCTGCATCGTCGAGGTTTGCGTAAAGGATAGGGCCGTCCGCGCTGTCGAGATGGTAGAAGCCGTCATCGGCGAGAACCGCGGTGCTTTCAACGTCGTCGCGGGTGTCGACCTTCACGAGAGTGGACTCATCATACACAAAATCGAACTTCTCAAGAGTCGCCTTATTCTCATACTCGGTACGGGGAATAGTAACGACTACGTATTCCTCCCAAGCGATATTGATAACAACCTCACTCTTGCCGCCTTCGACCGCCACCCAGATAGACTGACCGACGCCCGAGCAGGTCCACTCAAAGCTGTTTGCGTTTACCGTTTCCGCAGAGGGCTCGATGGTTGCCCACATACCGTTATTGCTTCCGATCGCTATTTTTGCATCGTCGCAGGAAAAGGTATATACGCCTTCCCTAGTCGGCGCAAACAAAAGCATTGTGTAATCGTAGGCGTCGCTGAGAGCACAGGTGTTATCACCCTCGACAAGCGATTTGTCTTCAAACACGGCATAATTATCCTCTGCAAGCACGGGAGCGCAGACAGAAAGCATAAGTGCCGCCAAAATAACTGCTAAAATTCTTTTCATAATATATCTCCTTATGAAACGACTGCCGACCAGGTAACGTCAGCCGCCGGGTATTTTCCGCCCTCGGGCTTTGCACAGACGTTGATAACAAGCTCATCGCCTGCGGCAACCTCGATTTCAAAGTAGCTCCTGCCCTCGTCGTCGACCTTGGGCTCCTCGTCGGAATTGAACTGCGAAGGAATGGTATCTCTGATGCGATTTACCGTCATCGAAGAAGCGGTCTCGGATTCGATATAGAATCTTATCGTTCCGTCTGCGGCAACCTTGCAGGTATAGAAATATCCCGTTGCGTTATCCTTCTTAAGCGAAAGGCTGTGCTCACCCTCAAGTGTATCAAGCGACTCGGGGTTCGCCATCGTTCCTACGGGGTTTACGAACTTAAGCACGAATGCCTCCTCGGATTCACCCTCGTTGCAGATCTCAAACAAAGTAGCCTCGCTTGCAAGCGCATCGGCAACGGTAAGGGTCAGCTTGCCCTTCTTTGCAATGTAGGGGATCCCGTTGTATTCGATCGAAACGTTCTCGCTTTCGATAGTAAGCACCGTGCCGCCTACGCGGTAGATGCTGTAATAAACCGTCTCGCCTGCAGGGATCGCCACGGTGGTGACCGTACGGCTCTCGTCGGGGATGATGAGATACGGATCCGCCTTAGTGCCGCTGCCGAGAATCTCCGGCTCGACGCTTTCGTCGGGAACAGAGGATTCATCATCGACAGACGAGCTGTCCTCGACGTCGCTCACCACGTCGCTCGACTCGGTCGAAGTGTCGGAAGACTCCGTGACGACATCGCTCGACGCGTCGGACACGGTTTCGGAGGAAGCGCTGCTTTCGCTCGAGGAATCGGTCGACGACTCGGTATCCGAGCTTTCTGCGGCAGACTGTGCAGAGCTGTCAGCCGAGCTGCTTTCTTCGTTTCCGCCCGAGCATCCGACAAGCAGGCAGGATGCAACGAGCGCACCGAGAAGCAAAAGAACGATCAACCTTAAGATGACGTTATTTTTCTTTTTTAAGTTATTCATTTTCCGCTACGGCATTGAGTGTAAGGGTATATTCGGTCGCGCCGTTGTCGAGATATACCTCTGCGTCGCCGGTGTATTCGTAGCCTGCGGGGCAGGACATTACCGAAAGCTTGTAGCCGTCGGTGATTTCAACGTTGAAGGTTGCAACGCCGTTTGCATCGGTCTTTGCGGGTACGCAGGCGTCCTTACAGATCTGAACCATTACGCCCTCGATAGCATTACCGTCTGCATCAACCACCTTAACGGTGAACTTTGCGGTATTAGCGTCGTCGCTGACTGCCTCGGAGCTTTCCGCACTGCTGCTTTCAGCTTCGGAACTGACTGCAGAGGAGCTGTCTGCATCGGAATCGGTCTTTTCGCTGTCGCCTCCGCATGCACACAAGCAAAGCGCAAGGCAGGCAACAAGAAGAACAGACAAAATTTTTGTAAGTTTCATGTTATTTCTCCTTTATGATTTTCAACTAAGCCGGTTGATGCTTTTAACCGTTGACTGCTGATAATCGTCTGAGGTGAAGTGCTCGAACATCTTCACAAAGGTCTCCTTATCGGTTATCGCGCCCATATGCACCATCGTAATCACGCCGTAACGGTCGATTACCACAGTCGTGGGGAATCCCGTCAGCTTGAATGCCGAATTCCAATCCATCGAGCCTGCCGCCATCGGGAATCCGAGTCCGAGCTCGCTCTTGTATGCGCCCACCGAAGAATCGGTGCCGTCTACAGGATTTATGGCGATGATCTCGAGCTTATCGCTGTATTCGGCATACGCCTCCTGCATATACGGAAATTCCATTCTGCAGGGACCGCAGCCCTCAAACCAAAAGTTCAGAACAACAGCCCTTTCGGTTTCAAGAAGCGTAGAGAGCCTCTGCTTGACTCCGTCGGTATCCGTGATCTCAAAATCGAACATTACCGAGCCCAAGACAAAGGTTCTTTTATGAATTTCTTCGGCAGGCAAAAGCGCGATTTCAAGCGTAGCAATCGTATTTTCGCTTGCAATGTCGAGTGTATAGCTGTCCGCAACGATATAACCTGCGGGAACCTCCTCGATCTTGTAAATATAGCTTTCGTTATCAAAGCCGTTGAAGGATACTCTACCCTCCTTGTCGGTAGTGCCCGCCCAAAAGAGGTTGGTAAGGTCTTCATTGTAGACCTTGATTCGAACACCCTGCAAAGCAAGGCCGGCTTCGCTTTTGACGGTTATCGAATACTCGGTTTTTTTGCCCTGCTCGGTATCCTTCTCGGTATCACAGCCCGAAAGAGGCAGTATAACAAGCAAAACCGCGAGAATAAGAAGCGCAACACGCATTAAACTATTCTTCATAAAACCACCCTATTCGGCGTAGAGACACATAAGGAGCCAGGCAATTTCAGTGTTGATTGTAAGATCGTTATTGCCGTTTATGTCCTTAAAAAGATAGCCGTTGCTGTCGGGATTCCACCAGCCGACGTATTCGCCGCGCTGCTGAATGATATGCTTAAGATCCTCGGTGAGAGGATAAACGCCTTCCACCTCGTCGGCTACCGCAATATACTCAAGCAGACATTCGGAATAGCTTACCTTCTTTTCGAAATTGCCGTCCTCATCGTAGAAATATCGGCTTACGCCCGAACGATCGAGAATATTCTTGAAGCAGGCAATGTACTGATTATCCTCGGTGAGGCTTACGTACACAAGCGGACCGTCTGCCGTGCCGAGATGGTAAAAGCCGTCGTTCTCGTTCAGAACGAGAGTGTATGCGTCGGTTGAAGCGGTGAGATCAAACGCCTTGAGCGAGGTCCCTGCAGGAAGCTCGTATGCGTCAAGCTCAACCGTCTTCTCGTAGATGTGCCAGGGCTCGTCCTCGATAGTCTTTTCGGGGTCACCGATGCGCTCGATCGCGAGGATACATCCCTCTGCATTGCCATCTACACAATCAACGCCGATAACATAGGTCGAGGTGCCGCTTACGCTGTCACCTATCATTGATGCGCTGACGGATATTTCAAAACGGTTTTTACTGACGGTCGCAAGGTTTTGCTCCTGCACAAAATGAGGTGAACCGTAATACCCGATTGAGGCGTTCTCGCCGTTAATCAAGGATATGCTGTACCTTCCCGCCTCGGTAGGAACAAAGAGAAAATAGCTTCTCATTTCCTTATTCGGCTCAATATAGGTGCAGCCGACCGAAACACCGTAAGCCTCGGTCTCGCCCGTGGGCGCAAAAAGCGCCACGGGCTCGGAAGTGATTCTCTTGGACAAAATAACCTCCGTCTCATACGCCGAAACAGTCAGCGTAACGTTTGAATCGTAGTAATAATCCTCGGCATTACCGGTAAACGCAAGCTCCACGGTGTAGTCGCCCGCCGCAAGCGTCTTTACAGCCTCGCCGTTTTCATTGCAGGACTGCATTGCGACCTGAGTGCCGTCCTTCATAAACTTTACGATAACGCCGGCGCCATAGGGTGTTCCGAGCGCATCCTTGACTGTGACCTTGTAGTCAAGCTCAGAGGGAGCAGAATCTTTTTCGCAGGCAATCAATGCCGTCAGGCAAAACACGAGTGTGAGTATCAGGCTCAGAATTCTTTTGCTTTTCATAACAATTCCTTTCTAAAGCCCATTATGCTCCGAGGTAATCGTAGTAATAGCAGACCTTGGTCCAGGAATGCTCTACGCCCTCGAAGGTGTATTTATCCATAAGAAGCTGGAGAATTTCGGCAAGACGCTCGTCAACGGGCACGCATCCCTCTTCGGCACCGGATTTTTCAATCTTCGAAATATATCCGCGCATTTCCTCGGTGTAGTCATCACCCTTACCGTGGAATCTGCCCTCGAAGATATCCTCTATCTGATATATTTCGGCGTTTTCGTCGTAATCGTCGCCCCAAAGCTTCTTAAGGTATTCAACCGTTTTATCGACGTTGTTATCGTTTTGCTTAAGATATGCGAGTATCTCACCGTCGGTTTCAGACTTACTGAAGTCAAAACCGCCCATATCTATCATCTGTACTATAGACTGACTGAACATACCGGTAATACCGGTAAAGTCGGCATATATAAGACTGTCATCAACCGAATCATAGTACATTCCGTTCTTGAGCACGGGAGTGATACCGCCTGCAATTACGTCGTACATAACGTCGCCGGTCGCGTCGCTGTCGTAGGTGAAGTAGCCGGGAGAGCAAGTGCGAAACAGCTTGAAGGACGAGCCGAGGTATTCGACGTCGTATTCAATGATTCCGGTTGCGTATACGTCCCAGAACGCCATATTGATATAGTAGGTCTCGCCTGCTTCCATATAATATACCATAGAGCAGTTGATGCTGTCGTTAAAGAGTCTTTCGTCGTGCTCGTAGGTATATATGATTTCGCAATTTTCGTCGAATATCCAAGCATCGATTCCGTCTGCATAGTCGCTCTTCGAGGTGAAGCGGTAAACGCCCGACTTCGAAGGAACGAACCTAGAGAAAAGTCCTCTCGGAATGATAGCTCTGTCGTAGTAAAAGTAGTTGGTAGAAACGTTCTTGCCAAGCTTGGTCTCGAACGCGCTGAAGCCCGCAAGTCCCTTTATCGGGTCCTGAAGCTGAGTATTGTTCGGGCCGAAGCACTCGTAATACTTACAGATCTTAAGCCATTCGTTTTCGTCTTCGCTGTCAAAGCCGGCAACCTCGTCGATCTGCTTGAGCATCTGTGCAAGCGTTTCGTTTACCGTACAAAGACCGTTGAGACTCGAGTTGGACGCATAGGAGAAGTACTTGACCATCCCGAGTCCGTTTACGTCGTCGTAAAGGCTTACTCCGTCCTTATCAGCATCACCGTTATAGACGAGATCGTAGATCGAGGTCTCTTCATTGAACGCGGTGTAGTTCATAAGGTCTGCAAGAAGAAGAGGACCGTTTGCGCTTCCGACGTGGTAATAGCCGTCGCGTTCGTTAAGCACGATATCAACGTAGCTGTACTCAAATCCGTCCTCGGTGGTTGCCGCATAGCGAGGGAGATAGGTGTCAACGTCGATATCGTCGGCGTCGACCACACGCATATTGCTGATATAAACCGTGTCGTCGCCCTCGGATGTATCGCTGTCCTTCATAAAGCACAATGCAATCTCGTAAACGCCGTCCTTTTCCGCAACGCAAGGATAGCAGGTCGACCACTTTTCATCCTCGGAAACACCGGAGATCTGGTAAACGTCATCGTCGTTGACGATTACGTAGAGGATGTCGGCGAATTTTTCGGAGGAGACAAGGTAGTCGAAGCCTATCGCCTGTCCTGCCTTAAGGGTGACGTCTGCATACATGATCGCATAAGAACTGTCGATCTCCTTATTGGAGGCGTAGAGACAGTCGCGGTCAAGCTTATTGCCTGCGATGAAGGGCCAGATGTATTTTGCGTTTTCGTCCTCGGTTTCGGGACGGTAGGTCACGGTTATATCACCGTTATTAAGTATCGCCTCTACGTTTTCAGAGGTGTCCATGCTTACGTTCGGCTCGATCTGTGTAACAAGATCGCCAATACCGTTCACGCAAAGCATCTGCTTGTAGCTGTCCGCCGTGAAGTGGTCGAACGCGCTTACAAAGGGACGCTTACTGGTGATGGCACCCGATTCAACGAGGCAGATAACACCGTATCTGTCAATAAATACGGAGGTGGGATATCCCTGAACCGCAAAGGTGTTTGCCCACGACGCGGGACAAGCCGCCATCGGGAACGAAAGCCTCTGCTGCTCCTGGAAGGTCTTTACCGACGCGAGGTCGTCCATAGGGTCGAGCGCGATGATCTCGACGTCGTCCTTATATTCCTCGTAAACGTCATTCATTATCGGAAATTCCTCGAGACACCACGAGCAGGTCGTGTACCAGAAGTTGAGCACGACGAGCTTCTTAGTCTTAAGGATCTCGGAAAGAGTGATTTCGTTACCGTCTGCGGTGAGCACGGTGAAATCGTACATAACGTCACCGAGTCCGAGCGATGCCGCAGAAAGCTCCTCATCGTTAACAAGCGACGACGAAAGCGTGATCGAGGCGATATCGCCCGAGAAGGAATAGCTGCTTTCGACGCTGTATCCCTTGGGGGGATTGGGTATGTCGATCGCATAGTTATGTCCCTTTACGAGATTGAAGCTGACCGCACCCTCGGAATTGGTTTTTGCAAAATCGACGAGGTCGGTCTTTTCTGAATTGGTGTATACGTAGATATCAAGCTCGCTTATCGGCATTCCGCCCGCGGTCTTAACGTAAACCGAATAAGAACCGCTTTCGCCCGAAAGCGAGTTCGCACCGTCTCCGCTTCCCTCGCCTCCCTGCGTGTCGCACGACGCAAAGAAGGGCACTAAAAGCAGAGCCGACATTATCAATGCCGTGATGCTTAACAGGTGTTTCTTTAGTGTTTTATTTCCCATAATACCTCCTGGGTAAAATAATCATTTTAGGGCTGCTCTATTTGGCGAGAAGAAAGATAAGCGCTGCGATACCGAATATCGTAAGCAGGAATCCCACCGCAACGAGCGTCGGCTTGAACATCATCTTTGTCGCCGCCCAATAGGTACGCAGGATATCCTTGACGCTTGACGTCGTTCCCTGCTTGGTCCATTCGTGACCCGAGGTAACGCCCGACATATCTGCGATCGTTCTGCCGTCGTCGATATAGGTTATCTTTTCCTTTTTATCCTTCTTTTTACTCATTGTCTATTCTCCTTCCGAAGAATCAAGCAAATGGCACGCCGCGCAATGTCCGTTGCCGTAATCCTTATATTCGGGAGCCTTTTCCTTACATATATCCATTGCACGAGGGCAACGCGTATGGAAGCGACAGCCCTTGGGCGGATTTGCGGGAGACGGAATATCCCCTTTAAGAATTATGCGTTTCATTTTAACGTCGGGATCGGGGTGCGGGATAGCCGAGAAGAGCGCCTGCGTGTACGGGTGGAGCGGATTCGAGAAGATATCCTCCTTCGTACCGAATTCGACCATAGAGCCCAGATACATTACGCCGATCTTATCGGAAATGAATTTTACGACCGAGAGGTCGTGCGAAATGAACACGTAGGTAAGGTTCATATCGCGCTGGAGCTGCTTTAACAGATTGATTATCTGTGCCTGAATGGATACGTCAAGCGCAGACACGGGCTCATCGCATATAACGAGCTTCGGCTTTACCGAAAGCGCGCGTGCGATGCAGATACGCTGTCTCTGTCCGCCCGAAAATTCGTGCGGGTATCTTTCGTAATAGTAATCACGCAGACCGCACTTTTCCATCAGATCAAGCACGTATTCCTTCACCTGATCCTCGGGCACAATCTTATGCACCGACACAGGCTCGGAAAGGATGCCGCCGACCGTGCTTCTCGGGGGAAGCGAGGAATAGGGGTCCTGAAAGATAATCTGCATTTTTTTGCGTATTTCACGCATTTCGGACGACTTAAGGTCGGTGATATCCTGACCCTCGAAAAATATTCTGCCGCCCGTAGGCTGATGGAGCTTGAGTATCGCACGGCCGAGGGTGGTCTTGCCGCAGCCCGACTCCCCTACTATGCCGAGCGTTTCGCCCGCCTTGAGCGAAAACGAAACGTCATCGACGGCTATAAGCTCCTGCGTGACCTTCCCCGTGAAGGTCTTTTTAATGGGAAAGCTCTTACGAAGGTTGCGTACCTCGAGAATAACTTCGGGGTCATATGCTTGATTGTTGTTTTCAGTCATTATTCTCCCCTCCGTACAGGTGGCACGCCACGAAATGGTTAGGTGAAACCTCTACCATACCCGGATAATCACCCGAGCACTTGGAGGTGCACCTTGAGCATCTTTCCTTGAAGTAGCAGTGATTCGGCATATTGATGGGATTGGGTACGTTGCCGGGGATATTGAACAGGGTATCGCTGCTCGAATCAAGGGTAGGCTTGGACTTCTGCAGGCCTATGGTATAGGGATGCAGAGGATTATGGAATATCTCGCGCACCGGGCCCTTTTCAATGACCCTGCCCGCATACATTACGACCACGTAATCCGCCATTTCGGCGATGATTCCCAGGTCGTGGGTAATAAGCATTATCGATCCGTCGATCTTATCCTTAAGATCACGGAGAAGATCGAGTATCTGTGCCTGAATGGTAACGTCGAGCGCTGTGGTGGGCTCGTCTGCTATGATAAGCCTCGGATCCGCCGCAAGCGCCATCGATATCATTACACGCTGACGCATACCGCCCGAAAGCTCGTGCGGGAAGGAGTCGTAGACACGCTCGGGTATCGCGATGCCGACAAGATTGAGCATCTCGATCGACTTGGCCTTAGCCTCCTCCTTAGTCGCCTTGGGGTTATGTATAAACGTAACCTCGTCAAGCTGTTGACCGATGGTGAAAACGGGGTTTAAGGAGGTCATCGGCTCTTGGAATATCATCGCGATCTGATTGCCGCGTATCTTGTGGATATCACGGATAGGCATTTTCGCGATATCGTAGACCTTCTCGCCCGATTCGTCCTTCGCGTTGAAGCGTATCTCACCCGAATATATCTGACCTGTGGGTCCCTGAAGCAGACGCATTACCGACATGCTCGTGACCGATTTTCCGCAGCCCGACTCGCCTACGATGCCGACTGTGGAATACTTGGGAATATCGAAGCTTACACCGTTTACCGCCTTAACGGTTCCCTGCTCTGTGAAAAAGTAGGAATGAAGGTCTTCGATCTCCAAAATGTTCGAATCGCTCTTCATCGTCGTGAGATATTCCGATTCGTCACATTTTCTGTTTTTATAGGCTTCAAGCGATTTCATGATACGCTTGTTTTCCTTTGCTATTGCGCGCACTTCCTTACCGGTAAGGCGATTGTACGATTTACTCATTTTTTACCTCCTCGCCTTCGGGTCAAGTGCATCGCGCAGGCCGTCACCGATAAAGTTAAAGCCCAGAACGGCGATGACGATACATACGCCCGCGGGAACCCACACGTTCGGATAATTCTGAAGAATGTCGGTGTCCTGCGATATTACGTTGATCATCGAGCCCCACGCCGCATAAGGCGGCTTAACGCCGAGCTCGAGATAGGAAAGCGTTGCCTCGTAAAGGATCATACTACCGAGCGAAAGACTCATTTGTACGATAAGCTGAGGCATTACGTTGGGAACAAGGTGCTTGAATATCTTTCTCGATGCAGAGTATCCCATTGCCTCTGCAGCCACCATATATTCCTGCTCGCGAAGCGAGAGGATCTGACCTCTGACGAGTCTTGCGGTTCCGGGCCAGGAAATAAAGGTAAGGTAGACCATAAGCAGATAGATTCTGTACTTGGGGTCCACGTCGGACGCGTCGAGTATGGTGCTTATGATAAGAAGGATGGGAATACCGGGCAGACAGATAAGGATATCGCAAAGACGCATTATGATATTATCTATCGCGCCTCCGAAATAGCCTGCGATGCCGCCCATAATAACACCCAATGCGGTTATGAGAAATACCGCGATAAAGCTTACTATAAGCGAGATCCTGCCGCCGTAC
>JAFXDO010000033.1 GCA_017563195.1 Clostridia bacterium
CATTTTACTACGTGTTATGAATAAGCAATAACATCTCAAAAAATATAGCTATTCAAATTCAAGTTTATCGATCTGATTTAGAAGAACTATCGCACTTGTAAGCACAAATGCTTTATTGTGCTATGCCCAAACCCATTATATCATAACAGTTTATATTATTCAAGTTTTATTCCGACTTCGTCGGAGTGTTATTTTATTCGCCTCAAACTGCCGAAGGCAATATCACTCGCCGAATGAATAACCCCATGAGGCGAATAAAAATGCGAGACTTCCTTATGAGAAGTCTCGCAATGCAGCCTTTTTTGCTTTATTATACCCAACCGGGGGTCCAGCCGGATTCGTCCTGCGAGGGATCGTAGGGATCGCAGGCGTAATCCTTATTCATATCGTAGGTACCGAAGTATGCGCGTTTTATCATGATATAATTGATGACGCCGAGCTCTTTTCCCGGCTTAACGCCCGCCGCCTCGGTTTCGAGGACACCGAGCTTTGCAGTGCCGAGATAAGCGCGCTTCACCGCAACGTAGTCAAAGGTCTTAATCTCGCCGTCACCGTCGACGTCACCCATAACCACCGCGGAATACGCGATGCTGTTGAGCTTAACGGTGTAGCCCGTGCCTATCTTTTCGGTGTCCGAAACAGCATTGCCGTCTCGGTCGAAAATATCCACGACCGCGTTATAATATGCAAGATCGACGGAATCGTACGTCGTGCTTGCGGGGATGCCGTATATTTTGCCGTCGCGCGTTTCGGGCAGGAAGGTCAATTCCTTTGCTGCAACCGACGACGGACATACCGAGGCTGCAACGGCAACAAGCACCGCGCACACCAGGGCAAGCGATATGAGCTTTGACATTTTCATGTAAACGCCTCCGTTAATCGTATAGATTAAACCTCAATCCATTCTCCGGGGTTCTGTATAGCCTTGTTGCCCGCTTCGATAATACCCATTACCGATACGGTCTCTGCGTGATCGGCAAAGGTCTCGCCGGTCTTGAAGAAGGTGCAGAGCTTGGTGATGAAGTTATCGAAGTAGCCGCTCATCTGAGGAACCTTGTAGATAGAGCCGTCCTCGTAGTTGACGATCATTTCAAAGTCTACGCCCTTCCAGTCGTAGTGGCTCATTACCGCACGTCTGCCGCCCTCGAATTCGATGACCATGGTCTCGTATCCGCTGCCGACCGACATGATTCTCTTGACGTCGCTGCCCATAAGAACGACGATAGGCTCGATCTGATGGATAGCGTAGGTGTCGAATCTGCCGGGACCGCGAGAGCTGATGAAGCAGATGCCGTCACGGGGAACGTCTGCAAGCTCGGTCGAGAAGCGGAGCGCGGAGGTAGAGAAGAAGGGGGTGTTGTTCGCTTCGCCGATCGCAACGATTTCCTTAGCGATATCCTTGGTGAGCGCGAAGGTCTTGTCAACGTAAACGCGCTTGCCGCTTGCGAGGGGGATACGGCAAAGGTCGAGGTGACGCTCGGGGTTGTCGGGCGAAAGCACGATGATGCAGTCGCTCTTTTCAACGACCTCTTCGATGGAATCGCAACGTTCAACGTCGAATTCCTTACACCATTCGTCGGTGGTCATACCGCCTTCCTTATCCTTTTCGGCGTACGCGTAAGCTACCTTGAATTCATCGCCGAACTGAGCCTTGATGAACTTGGGGTAGTTGAGTGCGTGCCATTCGTCGAGATAGTAATCAATAAAACCGATCTTAATCATTTTTTATTCTCCGATCTTGCTTTTAAGAAAGTTCACAGCCATCTGGATGTCTGCGTAGGGGTCTGCGCCGCATTCGCGCTCGATGGTAAGGAAGCCGTTGTAGCCGATGTCCTCAAGTGCCTTGAGATAGCCGTCGAAATCAACGTTGCCCTCTCCCAACGGAACCTCGAGGAAGTAGTCGGAAAGTCTGAGGTCCTCGATGCCGCCCTCTGCAAAGAAGGTGTATACCTTTCTGGGGTTGATGATAAAGCCCTTGCCGTCCTTGGCGTGGGTGTGAACGATGTATTTGCCGAGCGTGTAGACCGACGCAACGGGGTCGGTGCCGCAGCACATAACGAGGTTAGCGGGGTCCATATTGACGCCGAAGCCCTTGGAGTTAACGTCGTCGAGGAACGCCTTGAGACGCTCTGCAGGCTCAGGACCGGTCTCGATAGCGAAGGTCACGCCGATGCTTGCGGCGTATTCGCCGATCTCGCGGCAGGCGGAAACCATGTTCTTGTAAGCCTCGCATTCGGTATCAGCCTTGAGGGGATCATTCTTGTCCTCGGGAACGACGCCGATGTGAGTGGTTACTACCTTTGTGCCGAGACGTACCGCAAGGTCCGCAACAGCCTTGGACGCGGGAACCTTCCATTCGTTTTCGTCGGTTCTTTCAAAGCCGTGACCGCCGAAGTCGCCGCAAACGGCGGAGATAACGAGACCGTAACGGTCGAGAAGCTCGCGCACGCGTGCAACCTTTGCGTCGTCGAAGGTATCGTACTTGTTTTCGCCCTCAACCACGTAAAGCTGGATGCCCTGTGCGCCGACGGATGCCGCCTTTTCGAGACCCTGCTCGAAGGGAAGCTTGAAGGAGTCGGTCATAACGCCGATTTGGAATTTTGCCATAATTCACCTCGTAAATTATTTGTATGTTTTATTTAGCCGTTGTAGCCCAAAAGCGATTTAAGCATTTCGGGTGCAACGTAAGCAACTGTGACGACGATGGCGCCTGCGGTGCAAACGCCCAAAGCGATGGGCCAGAAGCCCTTTTTGAAGTCGATGCCCAGCGTGATCGCGATGAGCGAGCCGGTCCAGGCACCCGTTCCGGGAAGCGGGATGGCAACGAAGGAGAACAAGCCCCAGAAGAGCGCGGTTCTCGCCTTGTCGCTCATCTTGGCAACCTTTTTTTCGCCAAGCTCGATTATCTTTCTGAAGGGCAGCCCGATCTTTTCAAATTTTGCGAAATAATGAAGTATCTTGCCGCCGAACAGAATGATGAACGGAACGAGAAATATGTTACCGATTATCGAAACGAGGGTTAAGGGAATTATCGGAAGATGATAGGAATAATACCCGATGGGAATCGCTCCGCGAAGCTCGATAATGGGTATCATGCTTATCAGAAAGACCCAAAGATAATTAAGCATATATTAAGCTCCCGGGCAGAGAACAGCAAGATCAAGCGTGCCGAAATATGCCCTTTTCACGTAGACGTAGTCGTATACAACGACACTTTCGCCGTTGCTGATGCAAGCCGCTCTGAGGAAAACGCCCTTGAGCTCAAAGGTTTCGAGATAGTGACGTCTTACAAGGATGTAGTCGTACTGATTCACGAGTCCGTCGCCGTTGACGTCGCCCTTGACGACGATATCGACACCGTCCTCGCCGCAGTCGATCCGCGTGCCCGTGGTAACGGGAGAGTCGCCGGCAAGCTCGTTTCCGTCGCCGTCGATGACCGTCACGTCGTTTTCAAACATCCCAACGAATTCATCGACGGTAATATCGTCGACGTAAACGTCGACAACGCCGTCCTCCTCGTCGTAAACCGCGTCGGCACCGCCCTTAAGCACCGGATCTGCCGAATAAACGGTAAAGCCCGCACCGTCAAGCTCGATTTCGGGATTCGCATTGATTATCCCCTCGGGGTTAACGTTGTAAAGCCGTACGTACTCGCCGACCGCCGCCGATTCGCAGAACGCGGCGAATTCATCGGCATTGTCCCTGCTTACTGCGATAAGATAATGGTCGTAGTCGATCTCGACGGACGATTTGTCGCCGTCCGAAAGGTCGACGTATTCGATCTCGTTTGTTTCGATATTCACAAGCGCGACGGCATAGCCGGTAAGACCCGCATCAGTCGTATCCCCGTAAAGCGAAACGTATTCGCCCATGGTGGTTCCGCCGTTAAAGCTTGCGATAAAGTTATTGTCGCCGCCGCGATAGCCTGCGATATCAAGAGGGATCGCCTCCTCGGGAAGCGTCTCGCGATCGTCCTCGTCGGGCTGAACGGCAAGATAGAGCATTATGGAATCGGTATCGAGCTGATATTCGGTCTTAAGGTCACTCGAATAAGCCGTGCAATAGTTAATCGCTATATAGGTTGCCCTGTTGACGTCGTATTCCTTTGCATCGGAGCGTACGGTAAAGGGAAGCGTGACCGTCATAACGGCGCCTTCATTGATCACCGTGTAGGTCATATTGTCCCAATACGCCATATCGATATATCCGGCTTCCGCGTCGACCATACCGATAGCCGCCCATCCCTCGGGGCCGCCCGTGCAGTAAGCGGTGAAATCGCAGAAGTCTCCGTCCTCATCCTCGGCACCGGTCAACTTAGGCTCGAGCACGTAAGGGTCGAAGCCGAGCGCGAATTCGACAGCGGCGAGACCGTTTGCGGCTTCGGGAATATTGATGAACTCAACGGTATAGGTGACGCTTATTTCAGAGCCGTAATTGTATCCCGTTTCCACCTCGGTCGCATCCGACGTGATGCCGAATGTCGCCTCGAACTCATCGGGCAGGGTATCCTCACCGTCAGTCACGGTGTCGTCGGTCACGGTGTCGTCTGCAAAGCAAACGAGGCAGGTGGTAAGCAATATGGCAAGCAGAACTAAAAGCGAATATATCCGTTTCATAATCGTTACCTTTCAAACATACTGCTTTGATTTTATCAAATCGCGCCTGAAAGGTCAATACATTTGAAAAATTTTCTTACTTTTTATTGTAATTCCGAGAAAGTTATAGTATAATATAAAGTGAATTAATATGTGAGCGATTTGATAGTATGAATTTTTTGATCGAAGAAAACCGGAATCTTGCACCCTATTGCTCGATGAAGGCGGGCGGCAACGCCAAATACCTCGTTCAGCCGAAAAGCGTTTCGGAGCTTTGCGAGGCGGTCGCCTACTTCAGGAGCAGGGATGAAAAATACATAGTGGTCGGCAATTGCTCGAATCTTCTCTTCCCCGATTCGGGCTACGACGGCGCGGTCATAATCACCTGCGGCATCCGCGGCATCAGCTATGAAAACGGCGTTATCACCGCACATTGCGGCGATTCGCTTTCGTCGCTTGCACGCGTCGCCTGCGAGAATTCACGTGCGGGGCTTGAGTTCTGCTACGGCATTCCCGGCACGGTCGGCGGCGGTGTTTATATGAACGCGGGCGCTTACGGCGGAGAGCTTTCGCAGTATTTCATTCGCGGCAGCTTCATCGACAAAAACGGCGAAATCGTCGTGATAGAAAATAACGATATGGACTTCGGCTACCGTCACAGCAGACTCAATTACGAGGAGCTTATACTCCTTTCCGCCGAGTTTTCGAGCGTCGAGGGCGACAGAGATGCCGTCCGCGCAAGAATGGAGGAGCTTATGGCGAAAAGAAAGGCAAGTCAGCCGCTCGAATACCCGAGCTGCGGCAGTGCCTTCAAGCGACCCGCAGGTCATTACGCAGGCGCGCTTATCGAGCAATGCGGCCTCAAGGGCACAAGCGTCGGCGGCGCGCAGGTGTCGGTCAAGCACGCAGGCTTCGTCATCAACACCGGCAACGCCACGGCAACCGACGTTACAGAGCTTCTTTCACTCGTGTCCGACACGGTATTCAACGAAACGGGCGTAAGGCTCGAGCCCGAAATAAGGATCATAAAATAATGTCTTTCAATTCAGATATCAAGGATCAGCTTATAGAAAATCTTCCCCGCAAGGACTGCTGTAAGGCGGCGTTTTCGGCAGGGTTCGAGCTTGACGAGCTCGAGGAAAAATGCCAAAAGGACGGCTCGCTTTATCTTCGCGGAGTGTTTATAAAATGCGGCAACATAAGCGCACCTGGGCGCAATTTTATGCTTTCCTTCACGCTTAACGATGATAAGGAGGCGGATCTCCTCAACGAAATGCTCGAATCGATCGGGCTGACGCCGAAGAGATCGACCCGCAAGGGCAAGCCTGTGCTTTATTACAAGGCGAGCGAAAGCATCGAGGACTTTCTTTCCTACATCGGCGCGACCAAGGCGGCGCTCGAAATAATTTCGGCAAAAATAATGAGTGACGTCCGCAACACGACGAACCGACTCTGCAACGCCGAAACCGCCAACCTCGACCGTACCGCGCGTGCCGCGGCAGAGCAATGCGAGGCTATCAAGACCATTCAAAAGTACGGTGCGATGGACAATCTCCCGCCCGAGCTGCGCGAATGTGCCGAGCTGCGCCTTGCAAACCCCGATATGAGCCTTACTCAGCTTCGCGAAATGATGCGCGAGCCGGTAAGTAAATCGGGGCTCAATCACAGATTCAAAAAGCTTCGGGAAATTGCCGAAACGCTTGATAAATAGCGTTTTATAAGCTTTTTAGCTTTTCATTTAATTTGATCACAGGCAAATATTTTGTCCTTGAAAAAAACGTGATCTTTTATTCAAATCAGCAACTTATTCAAATCAGCAACAGGACGGTAAAATGAGCTTCGTACACCTTCATTTACATACCGAATACAGCCTGCTCGACGGCGAATGCCGCATCGGTGCTATTCCCGATGCCGTGCTCGACGGCGGGATGAACGCCTGCGCGATAACCGATCACGGCGTTATGTACGGCGTCGTCGAGTTCTTCAAGGCGTGTGCGGCGAAGGGCGTAAAGCCCATCATAGGATGCGAGGTCTACGTCGCCCCGCGCTCGATGGAGCAGAAGGACAGGCTATTGGATTCCGACTATTCTCATCTTGTCCTGCTTGTCAAAAACGAGGTCGGCTACCGCAACCTCCTTCACATCGTTTCCAAGGCATTCACCGTCGGCTTCTATTCCAAGCCGAGAACCGATATAGAAACTCTCACCTCGCATTCCGAGGGACTCATTGCCCTTTCGGGCTGTATCTCGGGCAGCATCCCCAAGGCGATACTCGCAGGCGATATGTCGCTTGCGCGCGAGAGGATGATAATCTTTGACCGAATTTTCGGCAAGGGCAACTTTTACTTGGAGCTCCAGAGGCACGGCATCGACGGTCAGGAGGAGGTAAACCGCGCGCTCATCCGCTTTGCGAAGGAGCTGAAGCTTCCTCTTGTCGCCACCAACGACGCACACTACGTCGCTCGTGAGGATGCATCGGTGCAAAGGCTGCTTTCCGCGATATCGACGGGCAACACCGTTGACGATATGAGCTTCGGCATGCAGGGCAGCGAGCATTACATCAAGTCCGACGCCGAAATGAGAGCGCTCTTCTTCGACGTCCCCGACGCGATCGAAAACACGGCGAGGATCGCCGAAATGTGCGACTTCTCGTTCGATTTCGATCATATGCACCTCCCCGCATTCAAGCCGCCCGTCCCCTACGATTCCGAGGGATACCTCCGCAAGCTCTGCCTCGACGGGCTTGACGCGCTCAACGCATCGGGCAGGCTCAACGACGATATTTCGGTCTACCGTGAGCGGATTGACCACGAGCTCGGTATAATCCACGGCATGGGCTTTGACGACTATATGCTCATCGTCTGGGACTTCGTCAACTACGCGCGACGCAACGGCATTCCCGTCGGCTCGGGACGAGGCAGTGCGGTTGGCTCGCTGTGCACCTACTCGCTGGGCATCACGCAGGTCGACCCGATAAGATTCAACCTGCTGTTCGAGCGGTTTTTGAACCCCGAACGTGTCAGTATGCCCGATATTGACATCGACTTTTCCGACGAGCGCCGTCACGAGGTCATCGAATACGTTGCCTCGAAGTACGGAAGCGCACACGTCGCACAGATAATCACCTTCGGCAAGCTTGCCGCGCGGCAGGCGGTCCGCGATGCGGGCAGGGCGCTCGGCATGAGCTATGCCTCGGTCGACGAGATCGCAAAGATGATCCCGCGCTACCTCGACGTTACTCTCGAGGCTGCCGTTCACGACAACCCCGAGCTTAAAAAGCGGCTGGAAACCGACGCGGCGGCAAAAAGGCTCTTCGATTACGCGATGAAGCTCGAGGGCAGACCGCGAAACGCAGGCACGCACGCCTCGGGCGTAGTCATTACCGACGAGCCGCTTATAAACTATCTGCCGCTGGCGGTCAACGACAGCACGGTCGTCACACAGTTTCCGATGAACACCGTCGCGGACCTCGGGCTGTTGAAGATGGATTTCCTCGGACTGAGGTTCCTTTCCATCATTCAGGGCACCGAGGCGCAGATACGCAAGCAAATACCCGATTTTTCGGCAGAGGCGCTTCCGCTCGACGACAAGGACACCTACGAAATGCTCTCCGAGGGCAGAGCAATAGGCATATTCCAGCTTGAAAGCGAGGGTATGCGAGGACTTCTTTCAAAGCTGAAGCCGCGCGACCTTGAGGACATAATCTCGGTCATCTCGCTTTACCGACCCGGTCCCGCGCTTTCGATAGATACCTTCCTCGAAAACCGCGCCGACGCTTCGGCGATACAGTACGATCATCCCTGTCTCAAGGACATCCTGTCCCCCACCTGCGGCGTGCTTCTCTATCAGGAGCAGGTTATGCAGGTCTGCCGCACGATGGCGGGCTATTCATACGGCAGAGCCGATATAGTTCGACGCGCGATGGCAAAGAAAAAACCCGAGGTAATGGCTAAGGAAAAGGACGTGTTCATCAAGGGCGCGACCGAAAACGGCATCCCGCAAGCCACCGCCGAAAGGGTCTTCGACAGGATGAGCGAGTTTGCAAAATACGCATTCAACAAAAGTCACGCGGCGGCTTACGCCGTCGTCGCATACCGCACGGCATGGCTAAAGTGTCACTACCCGCGCGAGTATATGTGCTCGCTTCTCAATACCGTAATGGGTCACGACGACAAGGTACACGAGTATATCGACGACTGCGCGTTGATGGACATACGGATACTTCCTCCGAGCATCAACGAAAGCTACGGCAGCTTCGCGGTCGAGGGAAAGAACCTTCGGTTCGGGCTTGCCGCCATCAAAAACGTGGGCATGCTCTTTGCCGAGCGAGTCATCGCGGAGCGGGGCGTGCGTCCCTTCAAGAGCATCGAGGATCTTATAACCCGATGTGCAAAGCACGGCAACGTCAAGGCGTTTGAATCGCTCATCACGGCAGGCGCGCTCGACTGCTTCGGAATACCGAGAAGCCGTATGCTCGCGGGGATCGCTCAGGCGCTCGAAACCGTAACCAAGGACAGAAGCCGCAACGCAGAGGGACAGATGAGCCTGTTCGGAGGCGAAAGCAGCATAGGCGAATCGGTGTTCGTTTTCCCCGAGTCGGATATTCCCGAGCTCAAAAAAAGCGAGCTGTTAAAGGGCGAAAAGGAAATGACCGGACTTTACTTCTCGGGTCACCCGCTCGACGGCTACGGCGATCTCGTCGAAAGGATCGGCGCGATCGACGCGAGGACCCTGCGAGAAAAGCTGGTTGACGGAAGCCTTAAAAAGAATAATTTAATAAAATATGTCGGACTCGTAACAAAAAAACGCTCGAAGGTCACGAAAAAAAATGATATAATGGCATTCGTGTCGGCAGAGGATGAGTCGGGCGAGGTCGAAATAATCGTCTTCCCCACCCTTTATTCGGAATCCGGCAGTAAAATATCCGAGGACAAGGTGCTTGTCTTCACGGGCAACCCCGAGCTCAAGGAGGCATACGGCGACGAGGGAAGCGATAATATCAGCATCCTTTTAAAGTCGGTATGCACCCCCGAGGAGGCAGATGCCGAGGCGAACAGAAAAACTGCGCGCACAGATTCCAAGCGTGCGTCAGATCCAAATCGTGCGTCAGATCCGAGGCATGCTTCCGATTCCAAGCCCGCGGCGTCGCTTTATATAAAGGTCACCGACGCAAACCGCGAAAGGCTGAACGACGCCATCGCACTCGCGTCACGGATATCGGGCGAGTCGCGAATACTCGTATATTTTGAAAACGAAAAACGGCTTGCCGCGGCAAAGGACAAGAACGCAAGACTCGACGAGCGTCTTCTTATGCAGCTCAGGCAGATCATGGGCGATGACAATATCGCCGTAAAATAAGCCCAAACGAAAGGAGCTTTCAAGGCTATGCAGGACAACGGGCATTTCGAAAGCAGTGGTGTGAACAACCCGAACGACGGTTCCCCCACACGCAATTTCGAACCTATAAGCAATAAACCCGAGGACAACGGCAGTACAAGACCGTTTGACGCGGTAAAGGACAAAAAGAAGAAAAAGGAAGCGGCGAAGGCGTCTCCCGAAGCAAAATCGGGCGACACCAAGACGTCGCGCGCCGCAAAAGCGACGGCGAAGGGCTCACTCTTCGTGCTGAGAAAGATACTCACCTATCTTCTCAACGTCATACTCACCATCCTTTTGGTCGGTATCATCACCGGCTGTGTCGTCGCGGTCGCATTCTTCATCTATCTTCAGGACCTGATGAAGGACGACGACATCGTCAACTACAAGGGACTCGAAAACCTCAAGTTCGACTCGGCGCTTTCGACGATGATGTACTACGTCGACGCCGACGGCAACGAAATACTTCTTGAGGACGACACCCTCGAAAGCAGTGAAAACCGTCTTTGGGCGAATTACGAGGACATCCCGCAAAACCTCATCGACGCGTACATCGCCGTCGAGGACCAGCGCTTCTTTGAGCACCCCGGCGTAGACACGACGAGAACCGCTTCGGCGATATACAACTTCTTTATCCCGACGAGCTCGAGCTACGGCGGCGGCTCTACCATTACTCAGCAGCTTATCAAGAACGTTTCGGGCGAAAACGCGGCGACCATCCAGCGTAAGGTCGGCGAGATATTCCGTGCCCTTAACGTCGAGGAGCAATACACCAAGGAAGAGATACTCGAAATGTATCTCAACACGATATTCCTCTCCCACAACTCCTACGGTGTGCGCGTTGCCGCACAGACCTACTTCGGCAAGGAGCTTTCGGAGCTTACGCTTGAGGAATGCGCCGCTATCGCCTCTATCGGCAAGTGGCCGACACACTACGACCCCATCAACAACCCCAAGAACAATCTCAACCGACGCAATCTCGTGCTCAAGCTTATGCTCGAGCAGGAAATGATCACGCAGGAGGAGTTTGAGGCGGCTTACGATACCCCGCTCAAGCTCGCAACAGGCAGCGACGAAAGCTATTCCGAAACGGTTCACTCCTACTACATCGACGCCGTTATGGACGACGTTATAGCCGACCTTATGGAGGTTTACGGCTATGACGAGATGACCGCGTCGCAGGTGCTTTATTCGGGCGGTCTGCAGATAGTCACCTGCCTTGACCCCGTCATTCAGGAATGCGCCGAAAAGGTATTCACCGACTCGAGCTATTGGCCCAAGACCTCGGGTATGCAGGCGCAGTCTGCAATAACCATCATGGACCCCGAGACCGGCAACCTGCTTGCGATCGTCGGCGGTCTCGGCGAAAAGAGAGAAAGCCGCGGACTCAACCGTGCGACCCAGTCCAAGCGTCAGTGCGGATCTTCGATCAAGCCCGTTTCCATCTATGCGCTTGCGCTTGACAGCGGTTATATCACCCCGATAACCCCCGTCGACGACGTTCCTCCCGTTTATTACGAGGATACGGGAACCTATTGGCCGAGAAACTCGAACAACAAATATCAGGGCTTTGTCACCCCCGACTACGCCGTTCAGGCATCGCTCAACACCATCGTCGTAGAGCTTTGCGAGCGTATGGGAGTAAACAACGTTTATCAGAACTTCAAGGACTACGTCTACACCACGCTTATCGATTCGAAAACGCTTGCCAACGGCACCGTGCTTTCGGATATAAACACCTCGCCTCTCGCACTGGGCGGTCTTACCTACGGCGTCACCGTGCGTGAGCACACTCAGGCATACGCAACGCTCGCAAACGACGGTGTTACGAGCAAGGCACGCACCTACTCCATCGTGCGCGACAGCACAGGCAAGGTCATTCTCGACAACAGCGAGCAGCACGAGGTCAAGTACAGCAACACCACGACCGCGCTTCTGACTAAGATGATGCAAAACGTCGTTTCGGGCTCCTACGGTACTGCGGTATCCCGAGTTACCTTCTGGAAAAACTACGGCCTTGAGGTCGCAGGCAAGACCGGTACGACCAACGACAAGAAGGACGTTTACTTCGCCGGCTTCACCCCCGATTTCGTGGCGTGCTGCTGGTACGGACACGACCTTAACAACGTTATCACCGCATCGGGCAACCCTGCGGCAAGCCTTTGGAACAGCGTGTTCAACGAGATATACAAATACTACGAGGCAAACGGAATAGAATACCAAAAGACCTTCGACGTGCCCGACACGGTCGTCGAGGTCGAGTACTGCTCGGTTTCGGGCAAGCTTGCAACCGAAGCCTGCAGAAACGATCTCTTCCACATGCAGGGCGGACTCAAATGCGTATGGACCGGCTACGTTTCGGCATCCGACGCCCCCACCGAATACTGCGACAAGCACGTTATGGTGAGATGGGACCAGGTCACCGGCGCCATCTGTATGAACGGCTGCAACTGTCCCGAAAGCAACCTTATCAACGTAGGTCTGCGTAAGATAACGCTTGCAGACCGCGCGTTGCACGGAAGCGTAAACGTTCTCGACGCACAGTACACCTATATGACCGTGCCCATCAACTACGTCTACCCGACCGACCCCAACGTTCCCTTCTTCCAGAATCTTCTTCCCGAGGATCTCAACTTCGGTATCTCTACCAATACCAAGCCCGCAAACCGCGTTTGCCTTGAGCATATGACGGTCACCACGCCCGACCCCGATCCGTTCGACCCCGTCGACCCGGACGACCCCGACGTTCCCGTCGATCCGATCGATCCGGATATCCCTGTTTTGCCTTAATGGCAAGGAGTTGAATATGTATTTCGACGATATAAAGCTCAACACGGTCATTAAGCTCGACGACGCAATTATCGAAAAGCAGAAGATGATCGATTTCGCGCTTGAATACGACAACGTTCCTCTTCACACCGACGAGGAATACGCACGGACCACACGGTTCGGTCAGCTTATCGCACCGGGCGTGATGTCGTTTATGTCCGTGTGGGCGAAGTATCTCGAGGTCGACATATTCGGCGAGGAGCTCGTAGCAGGTAAATCGACCAAGATCGAGTGGCTTAAGCCGGTCTTCGCCAACGACGTGCTGAGCGCGACCGCAGAAGTCACAGGTCTTGTAAAGCGCAACCCCAAAAACGGACTTGTAGAGCTTACGATAAACGCCTATAATCAAGACGGCTTGCTCGTTCTCACGAACGTCACCGAGGCGATCGTGAAACGTCGGCCCGAACGCGATTAAGGCGTCGAGTCAGCTTTTCGGAAAAAGTTCGAAAAAAGTATTGACTTTATCATTTTAAAGTGGTAATATACATCCATCAAATGCGTTTGAGCAGGAACAAGTAGGTATATCGGGAGCCTTCAGAGAGTTGCCGTTCGGTGCGAGGCAATAGGCAAAGATATATTGAATACCTCCTGCGAGCAGTGCCCCGAACCGATATATCGCAGTAGGCGGCAACGGGAGTTCCCGTTACAGAACGAGGGTGTTAACGTCACCCTTAAAGGCCGACTTTCGTGAGAAAGCGGTAAACTGAGGTGGTACCACGGGATTTACTCGTCCTCTGTATTCATTATAGGAATACGGAGGACGTATTTTTTTGCAAATCCTCCGCCGTTCCGAAATTGAGGAGGATTCTTTGTTATGGGAAAGGATCAAATTTTCACAATCGTCGCACTTTGCATTTATGCAGCGGCAATGGTGCTCGTCGGCCGCGTGAGCTACAGCAAGTCGAAAAGCCTTGACGGATTCTTGGTCGGCGGAAGAAAGATAGGTGCGTGGGCAACGGCGTTCGGCTACGGCACGGCGTACTTTTCTGCGGTCGTGTTCGTCGGCTATGCGGGTCAGCACGGCTGGAACATCGGTATCGGCAGTATATGGATCGGTATCGGCAACGCAATATTGGGCTGTCTGCTTTCCTGGCTGCTTTTTGCAAACAGGACCAGAAAGATCACCAAGAGCCTCAACACAAAGACCATGCCCGAATATTTCGAAAAGCGTTACAACTCCAAGGGCATGAAGATACTTGCGGCAACCATCATCTTCGTATTTCTGCTTCCCTACTCCGCGGCGGTATATAAGGGACTCGGCTCACTCTTCGGCGCCATATTCCCCGCTGTTCCCGCCTGGGTATGGATGCTCATCATCGCCTGCCTCACCGCGGTCTACCTTGTTGCGGGCGGCTATATGGCGTCTGCGTATTCCAACCTTATTCAGGGCGTTATTATGATCGTAGGCGTTATCTGCCTCGTGTTCGCGGTGCTTAACCACGAAAGCGTCGGCGGCATCAACGGCTTTATCGAAAACCTCGGAAGCTTCCAATCGGCTGAGGGCGATAAATACCCCATAACAGGGGATCAGCTCACCAATATCTTCGGTGGAAGCTCGTTCAAATTCCTCTGCTTCAACATAATGCTCACCAGCTTCGGTACCTGGGGTCTTCCCCAGATGATCGGCAAGTTCTATGCGATCAAGGATACCGCCGCAATCAAGCGCGGAACCATCATTTCGACCATCTTCTGTTTGGTTATCGGCTGCGGCGCATACCTCATCGGCAGTACCTCGAGACTCGTGCTCGGCGGTCAGCTTCCCAAGGGCGGCATCGACGCTATCATCCCCACGCTTCTCACCACGGTACTCGGCAACGGAACGCTCGGACTGATACTGCTTGCGATAATTATGGTGCTTCTGCTTTCGGCATCGATGTCTACGCTTGAGGCGGTAGTGCTTACCTCCTCCTCGGCAGTTGCCGTCGACCTTATCCCCGCCATCAGCAAAAAGACCATCAAGCCCGAAAAGCATATGCTTCTCACCAGAATCGTCTGTCTGGTATTCGTCGCATGCTCCTTTATCTTCGCGACACAGAACATTCCGATAATCGTCAGCCTTATGTCATTCTCCTGGGGTATCGTTTCGGGCTGCTTCATCGGTCCCTACGTCTGGAGCCTTTTCTCTAAGAGGATCACGAAATACGCCGCTTACGCGGGCATCGTTTCGGGTCTGCTCACCGTCGGCGTCTCGACGCTGGTCATCAGCCTCAACTCCGGCTTTGCCTCTGCTGCCGCAAAATCTCCCGAAATGGGTGTTGCGGCAATGGCGATCTCCTTCGTTATCGTGCCGCTTGTCAGCGCGTTGACCCAAAACTCCGATGCAGAAAAAGAACGCGTCGAAAAGATCTTCGAGTGTTTAAAGGAAGACTGATTTCAAAACAAAAAACGTATGGGATTAGCGTGATACTCTTAACGGAGTATCACGCAACTCTATTCGCCTGACGGCGAGTTATATTGCTTCGCAGTGATATTATGCTACGCATAGTGATATTGTCCTGCGGACAGTTTATGGCGAATAGAATATCACGAAACCGATAGGTTTCATATCACTTTC
>JAFXDO010000034.1 GCA_017563195.1 Clostridia bacterium
ACAAATAAGAAATTTAAATCTTTTTGGTTGTTGTTGTTGTTTATAAGATAAACGTTTAAAGGCTTAATAAAAGCTAAGGGGGACTTAAAACAACAACAAAAACAACAAGCACGCAATTATATCCTTTGAATTAAAATAGAGAGACCTGCGAAAGCGGAAGTCTTGAAAGGCTTTTTGAGGCTATATAGAAACGAGACCTGCGAAATCGGAAGGCTCGACACGGTCTGTAGGGCTATATAAAAAACGAGACCTCCGAAATCGGAAGGCTCGACACGATCTGTAAGGCTAAATAAAGAACGAGACCTCCGAAAACGGAAGTCTCGCAAGGCTTTACTTATTCGGCAGCCTCGATTTATTCGGCAGCCTCGACGATGGTGATATTAACGACGGGAATGCCGGTCTGCTCGTAAACGATATCGGTTATCTGGGTCAGCTCGTCGGGGAGCAAGCCGCTCTTGTTTACGATCACCGAGCAGCTTTCGCCGCTGATGACAGCCACGCAATCGGAGATCCCCTTTGCCTTAACGAGGGTCTCGATATTTGCCTCGGCGGACATATCGTCGGCAATATCGGCGATAGACGCAAGCGCGTCCTCCTTGGCATCGGGGAGGCTGTCGGGGCTTTCCGCGATCTCGCGAAGCACCTCGAGCGCCGAATCGCGCACCTGCGTGCGGTTGATTATCGCCATCGCAAAGAAGTCCTCGGCGGTTTCGGGGTCGGCGTTCAGGTCGGCGTTGGTCTCTACGTCCTCGCTAAGCTCGGCATTGACCTCGCCCGCAAGGCTCGAATCCACCAGCAGCGCGTTTCCGAGCACGCGGTTGCTTTCATCGCCGCCGACGACTCGGTTCTCACCCGTATCGACGAGCGTGCCGACGATCACCGCGACGCAGACGAGCACGACGCACCCCACGGTAATAAACGCCTTCGTTCCGATAACGCTTTTCCACTCGACGCTCTTGAATTTTTCCTTGAGTTTCTCGAATTTTTGCTTGATCTCCATGGTCTTCCTCCGTGTATGTTGAATTATTTCGTGCAGATACTTCGGCTTACGCCTGAACGCTTATGCGGTTACTGCTAACGTCGAACAGAGCGCACATCAGCTCGATTATCCGATAGCGAGTCTCGTACGACGCGTTTTTGCAGACCACGGCGACGCCCGCGACGGTCGGCATCGTCTCCTCGATGGGAATCGCCGCCTCGCCGCTTCCGTTGCCGGCAAGCACCACCGTCTTGTCGGTCTCCTTGCCGTCGGAATACTCGTTTACGTGCATATCGCTCGCGTACACGTGGCGATATCCCCTCTCGAGTGTGATGACAACGACGCAGTCGTCCACCTCGGGAAGCTCGCATATGAGCCGCTCTGCCTTCTGCTCGAGCATCGCGCAGTATTCGGCAGAGGTCATTACGCCCGATTCGGGAAGCGGGGTCTGCTCCTCCTTTGGGGTGGGCAGGACAAGCAGGAGCAATCCCGCGACAAGCCCGACCAGAGCGATGATGCCCTTCTTCCCGAAGGCTCTTTTAAGTCTTTCGCGCTCAACCGACGCCAACCACGGTCACCTCTCCTCCCAAAGCCCTGCAAAGCCTCTCCCGCACGAGAAACGCCCTTTCCATATCGTATTCATTCAGCGCGACGGTTATGCTCTCGACTACGGGAGAATCCTCTTCCCAATCTATCTTTATGTCGGTATACACCGCTTTTATGCCGAATTCCGAAAAAACAAGCTCGCTTATGCAGTCTTCGGTCTTTTGCTCGGCGAGAGTCTCTATCGTAAGCTCCGACTCCCCGACGCTTATTGCCGAGTCGGTCAGCCCGTCGCGCAGGTCGGCAAGCGCAGTCTCGTCTATTTTGCGAAACGGCGAAAGCAGCAGAAGTATGCAGACGAGCGACGCGATATATCTTACGTATTTTTCAAAGCCGCCCCACGCCATCACCGTGCATACCGCGCCGATGACCGACGTCACGAGCAGGGTGTAAAAGAAGCCGTTCATTCAAGCGCCTCCGATCCTCAGAAATACCGCCATCGCGATGATGCAGACGACGCCCGTGCCGACGAGCAGCGCAAGCAGCACGCTGATTACGCCGCAGAGGTCGTAGAGAAAGGCGCTTTCCCTCTCGCAGGAAAGCGTTTTCGCGATTATCGCGCAGGCAAGCAGCATAAGCTTGTGGAGCAAAGCCGAAATGACGGGCGGCAGTATCACCGCAAGGATCATCACCACCCCGACGCCCCCGACGGTGCCCTTGACGATCGACACCGATGCCGCGACGGTCCTTGCCGCGTCGCCGAGCATGCTCCCGATCACGGGCAGGAAGACACCGCTGGCAAACCGCACGCTCCGCATCACGAAGCCGTCGCCCGAGGCGGCTATTACCGTCTGGAAATAAAGCACGAAGCCGAGCATCGTGAAGATGAACGCCATCACCGTGGTCGCCGTGCTTTTTACAAGGCTCGTGACCGACGAAAGGTTCACGCTTCCCGGCATCGCGCCCGCGAGACAGAGTGAGAACGACACCCTGAGCATCGGCAGTATCAGCTTGGTGCAGAGTATCGATATCACCGTCAGCAGCATCGCAAGCGCAGAGCTGCTCGCCGCAGACGCCGCGGCGTTTCCGCCGTAAACGTAAAGCGAGGTCATCACCGGCATAAGCGTTCCCATCACCAGCGTTATCGACTCCATCGCGGCTATCACGGTGATGAACAGATTGTAAAGCACCGAGTAAGCCGCCCCCGCGAGCGCAAGCACCGAAATATACGCCACCGCCGTATCGAGCGCGTCGCTCTCACCGAGCTTCAGCGAGCCCATCACACAGCAGAGCGTTATTACCGCAAGCAAGCCCCCGAAGGCGCGCACCACCGGCAAGCCCTGCGATTTAAGAGCATCGACGATTATCGCATACGCCTTTTCAAAGATGCTTATTCGCGTGTCTCCCGCTATCTCGTCCTCGGTCAGGTATTCGTTTGTAAGCTCGTCCGCACCGACGCTGTCGGCAATGCTTTCGGCATCGCTGTCCTCGTATGCAAGCGAGACCAACGGAAGGCAGAGCGTCAGGAGCGCAAAAAGCAGAACGACGTATATTTTTTTCATCCAAGCATATCCTTTGCAAGCTCGAGCAGAGAGGTTATTATCGGCAGGCTCAGCAGCACTATGCCCGCCTTGCCCGCAAGCTCGACGCGCGATGCAAGCGACGCCTCTCCGCAGTCGCGGCAAATATCCGCCGACATACGGCAGGCGCAGGATATCGCAAGCGCCTTCAGCATAACCGCAAAATAGCTCTCTATCCCCTGCTCGGCGGCAATGCCCTTTACGTAGGCAATAAAGGGGGCAAGCGAATCGATCACGGCGACGAGCAGCGCGACCCCCGCGATCGCCGAGGCGAGAGACGCAAGCTCGGGCCTGAGCTGACGGATAAGCGATATCGCCATCGCAGAGGCTACGGCAAAGCCGCAGACGGCAAGGACGTTCACAGCCCGAAAACGCTTTTAAGCGTCGAAAACAGCGAGCTTATCTCGCCTGCAAGCATCAGCATAGCTATCACGACCCCCGCAACCGTCACGAAGGTTGCCTGCTCATCCCTGCCGCTTTTTTGCAGTATCTGGCAAGCCACGGCGACGACCAAGCCTATCCCCGCGAGCTTCAATATCAGCGATATACCCATTCGATTTCCCTTCTACAAAAGGATTATTGCCGTCAGCAGTCCGAAAAGCAGACAGACGGTCCTTGTGCTTTTTTGCTTTGCGGGCAGAGTGCTTTTCAGCGACTCGCGCGATGAAGCAAGCGCGCTTATGCATATATCGAGCCGCTTTATCTGCTCGTCAAGCGGCAGCTTACCCAGACTTTCACCGAAAAGCGAAAGCTCCTCGCGCTCACGCTCGTCCAGATCGAGCATCGGCAGGCAGGCGACCCAAAGCTCGGACACGTCGGCATTGCGCGACGCCACCGCCCGAAGGAAGCCCGATTCGTCCAGATAATCGTCGCTGTACTCCGAAAAAATCCTGTAAAGCGGCTGTCGCTCGCCCGCCATCCTCCTGCGCATATAGCCCATCAGACCGATAAGCGACTCGACACAGCGCAGTCTGCCGCCGTCCGCCTTCGCAAGCAGCACCCCGCAATAATAGGATGCGAGCACCACGGCACACGCGCCGACCCAATTCATATAAGCTCCTCCGTTTCGCAGATGCGCGCGGTATAGCCGCGATCGTATCCGAGCCTTACGCAATACCGAAAAAGCTTGCTCTCAAGCACACTTGCGAGCCGTCCGCGATGCAGAAGCTCTTCGGGGGATTCGCAATGCGCCGATGCGATAAGCGTTACGCCCGAGCTGTGCGCCTCGGTCACCGCGTCGGCGTCGGAAGCGCTTATCTCGTCGCAGATTATCACCTCGGGCGACATCGTGCGGGTCAAAAGCTCGATGCATTCCGCCTTTGGGCGCAGGCTGACCACGTCGACAAGACCGCACTCGCGAACAACCGGCGAAAGCTCGCACCGCTCGTCGGCGATACCGACACGCCTTGCGGCTATCCCTCTGCCCTCGGCAAGCAGAAACGCCGCGCTTTTCAAAAAGGTGGTCTTGCCCATACCCGGCGGCGAGCAAACGAGCGTGCCGCCGAGCCCGTCGACGCGAAGCCTCTCGATAAGCGGCGACGCCACGTCGGGCAAAAAGCGCGGGATGCGAAGATTCAGCGAATAAATCTCGGCAAAGCCGTTTTCGCGGTTGCTTCTGCCGCACACCCCCACCCTGCCGCCGTCGGGCAGAGGTATAAAGCCCTGTCCAACCTGCTCGTCGCAGGTATATAGCGACGATTCGGTCATCCGCGCGAGCGAAAAGCCGAACTCCTCCTCGGTAAGCCGCATCCCCTGCGAGGGCTCGCACACCCTGCCCGATTCGTCGAAGGTAAGGTTGCGGTTCATCGACGTGACCGAGCAGGGCGCGTATCTTCTCAGCCGCACCTCGCTCATCCCCTCGATTATTTCGTAGGGGAGCCTGTCGATCGCCCCGAGAAGCCGCGTCGGCAGATAGCGAAAAAGCGTCGTTCTCATCGGTCACTTATCCTTTTAAACAGCGTTTTTACGCGCTCGAAGGAAAACAGCATTATAAGCATTCCGAACACGACGACGTATATTCCGCTCCCGCAAAGCGCAGACGCCTTGAAGGACGCAAGCCCGAGTCTTGAAAGTGCCGCCCTCGCGCAGAAGCCGCCGATGCAGGCGCATAACAGGGGGAACGCGACGTCGCTTATCCATTTCGGCTTGACGCCCGTGACGCGCAAAAGTCGGCGTCTGCAGAGAAAATAGGTGAAGCTGTTCGAGATGACCAGAAGCCACAAGTATCCGTTTTCGCCGGTGCGCGAGACGAAGGTAAGTATCAGCAGCACGCGGAGGATCGAGTTGTACACCGAAAATTTCAGCGTCTGCACCTGCTCACCTATCGCCTTCAAAAGCCCGTCGCACACCGTTTCGACGTACATAAACGGCGTCATGAGCGACAGTATGCGTATGGCGTGCGCCGTGCCCTCGTTCGGGTAAAACGCCTCGCCGATTTCGTTATTAAGGAAGAAAAACATCCCGCCGACGGCGACCGAAACAAGCGAAACGAACGACATTATCGAGGACAGCCGCGAATTAAGCGGTCTTCTGTCGGGCAAGAGGTTAAGCCTGCTGATCTCGGGCGTGAATACCGAAATAAGGCTTGACAGAAACGCGAACGGGAAAAAGAGTATCGGCACGACCATCCCGCGTATCATACCGAACTGCGAAAGCGCACTCGCACGGTCGCCCGAGTAGCTTTCGAACACGTGCGGTATCAGCAGAGTCTCCGCCGTGTGCAGTATGCTTGTCAGATACACCGACAGCGATATCGGCAGGGTCACGCTTATCAGCGAGCGCATGCTGTCGCGCCTGCTCTCGGTCGCGCGGGTAGAGTCGCGTCTGCGCCGCTCGGGGATGATGCAAAACAAAAGCAGATAGCAAAACGAGCATATCTCCGAAAAGGTCACGCCGAGCACGATGCCGATGCAAAGCACGCCGATATCGTCGCTGCTTGCCATTACAACGTTCAAAAACAGCGCGATGACCGTCATTTTTACGATCTGCTCGAAAAGCGATGCCGAGGAGGTCACCGTGACGCGCTGCTTGGCGATAAACCACCCCTTCAAGCAGGCGGCGACCGCCATAAACGGCATACTCAGCGCCAGCACGCGCAGAGGAGACCCGCACCTCTCGTCCCCCAAAAACCTGACCGCCGTGAAGTCCGAGCCGATAAGCATCAGCACGGTTGCCGCGATGCTTATCATAAGCGACGCGCAGACCGAATTCCTGAGAAGCAGGCGCGAATCGGCGTGGCTGCGCTCGTCCTTTTCGGCGATGAGCCTCGAAACCGATACGGTAAAGCCCGCGGTCGCAAAGGTGGAGAACATGGTGTAAACGCTCATTATGAGCTGATAAAGCCCCATGCCCTCGCTTCCGATGCGCGCAGAAAGAAACAGACGCAGGAAAACGCCCAAAAGCTTGTTTATAAGCGAAAACACGGTCATCGCCGCCGCGCCCTTGATCAATACCCCCGCATGGCTTTTTATCTCGATCAACTCCGTTTTTGTTTGATTGTATGCGCCCTTATCCGAATTAATGAATAACTGCAACAAGTCATTAGGCATAAATTCAACTACACCTATACGACTTACCGAATCGCTTTATGCAAAACTCTGACACAAGCATTGACAAAGGATTCATAGATTGATATACTAAAGTTGTAATAACCGAGAAGGGGGTGATTCCGATGAACACATTTTATGTTCCTCCAATATGACATTTACATCAACAAATAAGGGGTAATTTACTATGAAAAAGACAAAAATAATTCTTATTTCGCTCACACTTGTGCTGCTTTTTTTGACTTATACGATTTCTCCCATAGCAATTACAGATTCCCAATATATTTATTCTAAGATCTCCCCCGAGCTATTGAGCGCTTTTCAAAATCTTGATAACTCTAGGTCTTTATCCGATAAAACACTAGAGGTAATCGTTCACATTGATAATACTGCAACCGAAAAATTCCAAACAATAGCTTCCGAAATCGCAGAACCCGAAATATCTTCAAACATGCTACTTTCTGATAACAATATCAGCTCAATCGACGCAATACATTCTTCACGGTATTCCAAAGAAGAAAAGCTTAGCCGAATTAACGATATCCAGGACTACATTCGCCAAAGAAGAACTGCAGCTATAGAAATTTACACCGAAGAAAACACCAAATCCGCTAATCTTTTAGCCCAAACAGGCGCTAATATAAAATTCATCAGTGAATTTTCACCTCTTTTGATTTGTGATTTGACTTATGATGAAACAATCAAATTGGCTCGAAATGATACAGTATTACGCTTGGATTATGGCGAAACCGAATTAGTATTGGATATGTCAGAAAGTCTTCCCGCCATTGGCATAAACGAATACGAGGAATTTGTCGACTCCTATTCCGCTGAAGGCATCGTATTAGGAATGATCGAATCCGCTGCACCTGACACCTCTTATTCCTGTTTTAACGGCATTGAAAATAAAATCACAGCAATAGGCAACATGTCTCAAGAAAAAGAGCATATCGCTCACGCTTCTCGCGTGGCGGCAATCATGGTAGGAAAAGATACCGGCATTGCCCAAAACTTCGAGCATCTGTATTGCATAAGGGCAGGCTATGTTTCCGATTTTTACTCTAACGTAGAAACGCTTCTAAAAGAAGGCGTGAACGTTATTAATATGAGTGCGGGGTATTGCACAGAAATCAAACATAGCGATGGTACAAAAACATATTACGGATTGAATGAATATGATACTTTAACACAATGGGTTGATCATATCGCATATAATCACTCGGTGCACTTCATTAAATCGTCAGGCAACAAAGGTATCAATGGCGTAACAAAACCTGGCATGGCGCACAATATTATTACTGTTGGTAATGTAAACACTTTGAGCGGTTATATTTCTTCTTCTTCTTCTCGTAATGTTAATAATTCAAATATTGCTTACAAACCAGATTTGTGTGCGCCAGGAACAAATATCGATATACCAAACAATAATTTTTCGTATTATAACGATGAACAAGAACTTATTGTGCCGGTAAACGACGGAACCAGTTTTGCCACTCCTCATGTTTCGGCAATAGTAGCCGTATTGTGTTCTTATGAGCCTTTGCTCCTAACCAAGCAAGCTCTTATGAAATCCATACTAATGTCTTCCGTATCAATAAACTCACCTAATAATTATGATACACAGTTTACCTCGACCGGAAGCGTAACGACAGGCTACAAAACCTACGGCACTGGCATAGTAAACGTTAACAACGCTTTGTTTTTGATTGACAACGAAGATTACATAAACGGTAGCATTACCGCTAGCGAGAATTATGATGTCTTTTCAATTGGCAACCTATCTGCAGGGCAAACCGTCACAGTAACACTAACATTCTTAAAACGTTGTCGCTATCGAACGGAATCTCACCTTCCTTCAGAAAGCACAATCGAAACAAGCGACAATGCGGATTTAGATTTATACATAACACCTGCGAATACGTTTTTGGCAGGAGCTTGTACACGCACCTCCTCTTACACCAAAAGTATAACAACAAACAACTATTCAGAAACCATTATCTACACCGCACCCGCATCAGGTGAATTTCTGATTTGCGTAGACAAAGAACATGGTCAAGATCCTTACGAAATCATATATGCTGTGTCTTGGTTGGTGCACAATAACGATTTGAACTGACATGAAGGAGGCAATTCTATGAAAAATTTTCTTTCAATAATTGCATTTGCTCTTTTGATCGCGCTTCTGTGCGCGTGCGCGAGAGACGTCGACGAAGGCTCATCGGCTTCTGCAGATGCTTCAAGCACGATCTCGGAGGAGTACGTCGAAAGCAGTTCCGAAGGCTCGGACGGCGAAAAATCCGATGAAGCGAGCGGCATATTTGACTTGAGTGCGGATTTGGGCTATACCGTCCCCGAATTCAACCCCGATAACGTGATTTACAACCCCGAGAATATCCACGTTATAAACTATTTCATGACCGAGGAAATAAAATACAACTACTTCGGCAAGCCGGATAAGGCGTCCGACAAGCTGCTTATCTACGAGATCACACACTTCGGTCTCGACGAATATATAAACGCAAGCGAGGTGCCCGAGGACGCTTGGTTTTGCGTCAGTTTTACTTCCTTGACCGCGATAATCGATGACGAGCTTGAGGGAAAAGTCGACCCCGATTTTATGAAGACCGGAATGCATGATTATCTCGACTACGTAGGCGTTATCAAGGATACCGAGCTTACCGACGCATTCGGTTACACAAACGGCTTCTTTATCGGATATATCACAAAAGATATGCTTTTGAAGATCTGCAACGACGGGAACGGGCGTGTTATCGCATTTACATGGATGCCGAAGGAATGCATCGATGCTCACGAATGCATCATCACTGAGTCCGACCGTGAATACTACACGGACGGACACTGGAACGAAACGATCGAAAAGGACAAAGCATAAAGAATACGGCATAAAAAAAGAACCGCTGCGTGCGGTTCTTTTTTCGTACGTTTAAGACTTATTTGCAGTAAACGCTGTCCTCTGCAAGTATTGCGGTGAAGGCAACGAACGCGGTGGTATTTTCGATGCCGCCGAGCTCATTTTCTGCGTCCTTGTCACCTGCAACGAACGCATAGCCGGGGAAATTCTTATAGGTATAGTCGCTGTCGGTTCCGAAGAATACCTCTCCGCCGCGCTCGAGCACGTCGTAAACGTTACCGTTGCAGTCGAAGATGACCAAAACGACCGAGGTCGCAACGATATCCCTGCCGCTGTCGTTTTGGCAGTGATATGCGGGATATCTGTAATAAGCCGAGCACTTTTCGCCCTCGTATTCGCCGATAAGCTTGATTGAATTTGCTCTCATGTCATCCTTGCTGTAATCTCCGTAGCCCTTGCTCATTCCGTAATAGCTCATTCCGACGTCGGAAAGCCAGCAATCGCCGTTGAATTCGGTGTTTTTAACCTCGATGCGGTAATCCGCAAAATCATACTCGGGACGGAACACCATATTCCAGGAAGCCGATCCGCCGAGCTGCTCGAAAAGCTGTGTCTCGGTACCGATGACCTCGCCGTTAACGCCGAGATAGCTGACGCTTGCTTCGATGCTGTAGGCAACGTCAGAAAGGTTTTCAACCGTTACGAGCAGGAGTCTCTCCGCGCCGAACATATACGATTCGACGGTGACCGAAAGTGCTTCATCGGCAACAACGCCGCCCTCTGCGATCTCGATCTCCTCAGCGGGTGCTTCGCTGTCGGCTTCGACGATCGACGCGCCGTCGGCGGAAGCATCTCCGTCAGCGGCGATAGCCGAAACGGTGATCGTGAATGCAACGGCAGTCAGCGCCGCCGCAATAAGCAGCGCGATAAGTCTTTTTGTGTTCATATTTTTTCTCCTTTATTGTTTTCTGCCACGCGTGGCCTTCATAATGTCAATACCGATACTGCTCAAACCGAAGAAAATTATTTTATTTTCATTACAATTTCTTCATTTACCCGTATTAAGGTATTAATATTACAGAAATACTACGGAGGAGCATATGGGCGTAAACCGACTTTCGGTCGGTGAGCAGGCTTTTGCCGAAAAGCTGTTTGCCGACAATTACAAGCTTTTATACGCCCGTGCGTTCGACCTGCTGCGGGGCGTCGATCCGTCCTCTGCCGACGACTGCATAGGAAATCTCTTTCTCACGCTGTGCGTCTGCTGCAAAAAGGTAATGGAGCACGAAAATCCGCAGGCGTGGCTCTTTCTCACGCTGAAATACATATGCCTTAAGCACATTCGAAGCGTGGGAAGCGAATCGAAGCGCAGGATAAGCCTCGAGGAGGCAGACTCAGGCGCCGCAGCCGACACCGACTCGCTTGAGGATACAGTTGTAAACGATATACTCTACTGCCAATGGGAAAACGAAAACCTGCGCGAAAGGCTTATTTCCGAGCTGAATCCCAACGAAAGAAGGATCCTCGAAATGCGCTTCAAGGACGGGCTGACGAACAGGGAGATAGCGGATATCCTCGGGAAAAGCGAGGACGCCGTCCGCTTCACTGTTTACTACATCCGAAAAAAGATAACCGACAGACTGTATTCTATGTAAGGGAGGGAGCTTAATGCATCGCGACAACACGGGCGGAGCCGAGCTTTATCGGCTTCTGCTGGAAAAGAAAATCAAGCTATCGGCGCTTTCCGACGACGAGATATCCGCGCTTTATTGCTATATGTGCGGCGAGATCGAGCAGGGAAAAAGCGTTGACAAAGGGCTTATGCACGCCTGCGCAGGCGCGATAAAAAAGCCGAAAGGCGGGTGCGCCGTTGTTACCGCGGCGGTATATTCGCGGTTGGGCATCAGACGAAGCGTATGCCCCCGCCGCAGGATACTTCAAAGAGTGCTCATCGCGGCGCTTGCTGTGCTGACCTTCCTGCTTTGCTCATTTTTCACGGCGCTCGCGCTGGACGTGGACATCATCGAATCGGTGAAAACCGTCATCACGCCGAAGCGAGAATTACAGATACGCTTTGAGGATCACCGTGCGGGCGCAAGTCTGCCCGAAGCAAAGAGCTACGGCGATCTCGACTCGCTGTTCGGCAGGGAGCTTTCGGGTTATTACTATCCCGCGTTTTCGTCCGAATCCGTCAAGCCTTACAAGGTCACCGTCCCCGCATACGGCGACGTTATCTATACGATAAGCTTCAAAAGCGTCAACGGCGAGGATTGGACGGTTACGGCTAAGGACGCGGAAGATAAGGCGATGCCGATGGGCTTTGAATATACCGATGGGGATCGCAAATTCGTTTATACCCTTTCCCGCAAGGGCAACGAGATCATAAAGCACGACGTATACACGACTATCGACGGGGTGCTTTACTGCTTTTCGCTCCGTACCGGCAATTGGGACGAGGTAACGGACGTCATCGGCTCGATGACCAAGGCGGCAAGTGAATAAAAAAAGAACCGCTGTGTGCGGTTCTTTTTTTAAAGGAAAAAGAAAGGAAAAAGA
>JAFXDO010000035.1 GCA_017563195.1 Clostridia bacterium
AAAAATTCCCTCCTATGGTTTTTCTAATTATACCATAGGAGGGTGTTTTTTTCATTGTCCGTTTTTAACGGTTCGGTTCAGACTTAAAGGTATTTTAATATTTTTTTGCTTTGAAAAGTTTTGAAAGGGTCCAAGGGAAAACTTTTTCAAAAGTTTTCCTTTGACTCGTCCCCCAAAAAAGCAACAAAAAAGCGCCTTTAAGCCACATTGACCTGACTTAAAGGCACTTCTTTTTTATTTTGCTTTAAAAAGTTTTGAAAGGGTCCAAGGGAAAACTTTTTCAAAAGTTTTCCTTTGACTCGTTTTAAACTCGTTTTAAACTCGTTTTAAACTCGTTTTAAACTATATATATCCGGCAGGGGATCTTTCTGCCCTTTGCGTAGTCGATGGTGAATCTCGTGCCATGCGAAGAGCCGTCCCAGAAGGCGATGACAAGGTCGGCATGCTCGACTATCGCCTTGTTGCGTATCAGCGGCGCGTTCTTTCCGTAAAGCTCGTACTGCGGCAGAAGAATGAGCTTTTCAATGCCGTGCTCGTCTGCATAGCGCTCGGCAAGAGTGTCGACACCTCTCGCACCGCCCGAGATGATAAGCGTCGTGTCGGGAGGAATGTATTTTCCTATGTCCGCATTGGTGATTCCACGTGAACCGATTATAGCAACCTTCATTTTTCTACCTCTTTCTTAATTTTCGAAGCAGCCTGCGTAAAAGCACGCTGTTGACCCAATATAACGAATAAAGCCTGTGCGTGAGCGAGGATATGCTCCTCCTTTTGCCGTTGCGCTCGTATTCGCTGACGATCGCGACGACCTGCTCGGGAAAAACCCGCTCGTCTTCAAACTGATTGTCTCCTCGGCAGAGGAGGAATTCTTTTTTCCTGCCGACGACGCGGTGGAGAATAAAATCGCCGTTGCTTCGGCGGTAAAGTACGACGTCGTGCTTACGTATTCTTCGCGTCGGTGCCACCACCGTGACGCTGTCTCGCATGTCCGAAAGAAAGGGAAGCATGCTCGTGCCGCGGATTTTGAACGTCGCGCTTCCGCCTGCGCTCAGCTGTTCTTCGATGAGAGGGAATACGTCGCGAAGCGAAAACTCCTTATTCAAGAACGCCCGCCTGCCTTATTTTTTCGATAAACGAGGCTACGTCGCGCTCGGCTGTGACTCTGTCGATCTCGTATTCCGAAACGAGCCGCTCGACGATCGCGTCGATATCAAGAAGCTGCTCAAGTGAACGCCATATCAGCGCACCCGTTTCGTTAAGGGCGATCATTCCGTTGAACGAAAGCTCGCCGCCGAGGCTCATAACAACGTAGCTGTCGGCAACCTGCCGTAAAACGAATCCGTCCTTTATCCTCATCGTTTCCTCCGTAAACCCACTCTTTATTTTATTATAAAGCCCTCCGTCGTATTTGTCAACGAAAATTATCGTTTCTTAGATAAAAACAGCAATAATAACTGTTGATTTTAGACGCACGGTTTGCTATACTGTTATATCATATATGTAGAAACAGGGTGAAATACATTGAAATATATCGTAATGCTCGGTGACGGTATGGCAGACCTGCCGATAGCGTCGCTCGGCAAAAGAACTCCGCTTGAGGCGGCGAATAAGCCGAATATGGATTTTCTCGCCTCCAAGGGAATAAACGGTATGGTGGAAACGGTTCCCGAGGGAATGGTTCCCGAAAGCGATACGGCGAACCTAGCGGTCATGGGCTACGACCCCCGCGTTTACTCGAAGGGCAGATCCCCCCTTGAGGCGGCAAGCATGGGCATAAAAATGGCTGACGACGAAACCGCCATCCGTGCAAATATCGTCGCTCTGGGCGGCGAGGGCGAGTACGAGGACCTCGTGATGCTCGACCATTCCTCCGACGAAATTCCGACCGAGCAGGCGCGTGTCCTTATCGACGCCGTGCAGAAGGAGCTCGGCAGCGAGATGATGCACTTTTACTGCGGCATCTCCTACAGACATTGCCTCATCTGGCGTGATTTCCCCGAATATAACGACTTTACCCGTCCTCACGATATTATCGGCAGACGCGTCGGCGACTTTTTGTCGAAAAGTAAAGAATTTGCTCCCTTTTTGGAGCTTCAGAAGCGCTCGTACGAAATACTGAATAACCACCCCCTCAATCTCGAAAGAGAAAAGCAGGGACTCAAAAAAGCAAACTCCATCTGGCTCTGGAGCCCCGGTAAAAAGCCGTCGCTTCCGTCGTTTTACGAAAAGACGGGGCTTAAGGCGTCGGTCGTCTGCGCAGTCGACCTTATAAAGGGCATCGGATTTTGCGCGGGTATGAGCGTGCCCGAGGTCAAGGGCGCGACGGGAACGCTTGATACCGACTACTGCGCAAAGCGCGACGCCGCGATACGCGAGCTTGAAAACGGCTCCGACTTCGTGTATATCCACGTCGAGGCTCCCGACGAATGCGGACATCAGGGCAAGGTCGACGATAAGATCAAGGCTATCGAAAGCATCGATAAATACATACTTTCGGGGCTTATCGAATACCTCAACGGCAGGGACGAGCCCTATCGGATACTCCTTCTGCCCGACCACCCCACGCCCATCTCGGCGCGCACCCACGTCCGTGCACCCGTGCCCTTCGTTATTTACGATTCGAGTTCGGAAAAGGAAAGTCGATTCGACCGCTATTCCGAGCGTAACGGCGAAAAAAGCGGGCTCTGCATTCCTCGCGGCGAGGAGCTTCTGAACCTTTTCATCGGAGGTAATTAAATGAAATCGTTAAGATCCGAGGGCTACGTCACCCCCAAGGACTACGTCCACTATCTGCGGTTCAATATGCTCAAGGGCAGGTATTACCGCATCAAATGCATCTTCGTCTTCCTGTGCATCGCGGTCATCACGGTATGGCTCGCGCTCGCAGGTCTGCAGACCGGCAATAAAAGCCTCTGGATAATCGCGGGCGTGCTCCTGCTCTGCATCTTTATGTTCTTTTACACCGTGAACAATAACGTAAAGCGTATCTGCAATAAATCGGCTAAGGTCATCCGCGCCAAGCAGTGTACGCAGTTCGGTAAAAACGGCTTCGTTTTCGAGCTTCGGTTCGAAAACCCTGAGGAAAACGAATACAGCGAGATCCTTTACGACGAGGTAGAAACCATCTATCTCGCGCCCCACGCGATGTATATCTATATAGAAAAACGCTCGGTGGTAGTCGTCCCCAAGCGTAATATCTCTATTCCGTTGATCGAGGCACGCGCCTTCCTCGAAAAATTCGTGCCTGCTCAGAAGCTCGTCGTCTGCGTCTGACAGAATTCAATAAGACCGTCGATATCCTCGGTGTCGCCGCCCCGTGCGACGATGCCGAGTCTCCTTTTTAAAGCCGATTCGCATATCTTTTTGCAGTAGGCGCAAAACGCGTCGCTTTTTGCCCTTTCCTTTCCGAGGTAAAGGTCAAGATAGCTGTAATCGCTGTTTGTTCCTAAGTATCTTGCGTGCATCACCGTGTAATGCTTGTCTGCTTCCGTCACGAATATCTCGCGGAGTATCTCGAAGCCGTTGCTCCAGAGATACTCGCGCAGATGCTCCTGATGCGACATCGGCTGAAGTATCAGCTCGGCTCTGCGTGCAATGCCGCTTCGCTCGATGATCCTTGCGATAAGCTCGCCGCCCATGCCGCATATCGCGGCGGCGGTCACGTCACGCCCGTCAAACGCGTCGAAGCCGTCGGATAGAATGAACTCTAAGTCGACGCCCTGCAGCTCGGCGTTCTCTCTGCCCTTCATTAGGGGAAGCTCGTTTATGTCGGATGCGATAGCCGCGTCTGCAAGCGAGCGCTTCATTACCTCGATGGCTAAGTATGCGTGGTCGCTCCCGACGTCGGCGAAAAGCGCGCTTTTGCCTATGGAGTCAAGTATTTCGATAACGGCGGAAAGCCGATTGCCGATGCTCATATGTATCTCTCCGTTCCACGCGGCGGGAATATATGCCGCCGCGCCTGAATCGTGGTTATGCTCCTAAATTTTTGATAGCCTTCTGCGCCCTGTAGGCGAGCCGTTCGGCACAGCAGCACTGCCTGATAATAAGCTTTGCCGCGATACAGCCCATCGCCGCGCCGAGCATGCTCATCATCACACAGGTGCACGCCTTGTTGGAGGCTACCGTTTTCTTGAAGCTCATCATAAAAAATTCACCTCGAAGCTATTATGCGACGAGATTTCAAAAGTTATACTAACACATATTATCCATTCTTTCAAGCGTTTTTTTGTTCACTTTCCGAAAAATGCAATATTTTTGGGGGAATCTATTGACAAATCAAAACTTCGCGGCTATAATGGATAGTGCGCTTTTGCGTCTATTTCCGGAAGGAGTAAATTATGCTCGATTTGAAAAAGCTCCTTGACGGAAGCTTGGAGTCACTCGACTTTTCGGTCGAAATACAGGATTGCGACTTTGTCGACGCCGTGTCGTGCAAAGCGTCTGCCTGCGGCACAATCACCAACCACTCAGGGCTGATCTTGCTTAACGGCAGTATAAAGCCTGACGCGGTTGTCGAATGTGCGCGTTGCGGCAGGGAAATATCCTATTCCGACGAAATTACGCTCAACGCAAAGATAACCGATAAGCTCGCAAACGAGGATGAGGACGAATTCATCCTTATGCAGGACTTCGCGATCGATATCGAGGATATCGTCCGAACCGCCCTTATACTCGAGCTTCCCACGAGATATCTTTGTGACGAGGACTGCAAGGGACTCTGCCCGAAATGCGGCAGTAATCTGAACGACGGCGAATGCGGCTGCGACAGCGGAGAGCACGACTCGCGCTGGGACGTGCTGAAGGATTTCTTCGGCGAATAAATTAAGTAAAAGAAAAAAATATATAACTATCAAGGAGGATTCCAACGATGGCTGTACCTAAGAGAAAAGTATCCAAGGCAAGAAGAGATAAGAGAAGATCTTCTGTATGGAAGCTCGACCTCCCCGGAATGACCAAGTGCCCCAAGTGCGGTGAATATATTCTTTCTCACCGTGTTTGCAAGAGCTGCGGTAGCTACGGCGGAAAAGTCGTTCTTCAGGTTAAGGATAAAGACTAACGAATTAGCGTGTTGCACCCCGCAACACGCTTTTTTGTAGTAATTGAGGTTGGACATATGGTAAACGTCATTTCGGTAGAGCGTAATTCCCACGCCGAAAAATGCGGACTGATCGCAGGCGACAAGTTAATATCGATAAACGGTCACGAAATAAACGACGTGCTCGATTACCGCTTCTATATTATGGAGTCGACGCTCGTTATCGAGTACCTTCGCAACCGAGAAAGGATGTCGACCGCCGTCGTCAAGGACGAATACGACGATATCGGACTCGAATTCTCGACCTATCTTATGGACGAAAAAAAGCGATGCAGAAATAACTGCATCTTCTGCTTTATCGACCAGAACCCCAAGGGTATGCGCGAGACGGTGTATTTCAAGGACGACGATGAAAGACTCAGCTTCCTTATGGGCAACTACGTCACGCTGACGAACCTTAAGGACGCCGACGTCGAGCGTATCATTAAAATGCGTATCTCGCCGATAAATATTTCGGTCCATACCACCGACCCCGAGCTCAGGGTTAAAATGATGAATAACCGCTATGCGGGCGAGTGCCTTAAGTATATAAAAATGCTCGACGCACACGGTATCCGCATCAATGCCCAGCTCGTGCTCTGCCGCGACATCAACGACGGCGGCTACCTGCAAAGGAGCCTTGACGACCTGCTCTCGCTCGAAAATATCGAGTCGGTCGCACTCGTCCCCTGCGGACTTACCGGTCACCGCGAGGGTCTTTATCCTCTGACCCCCTACGATGCCGAAAGCGCACGCGCTGTGCTCGAAATTGCCGAGAGGGCGGGAGATAAGAGCCTTAACGAAAAGGGAATGCGGCTCGTTTATCCGTCGGATGAATTTTACCTGCTGTCGGGCAAGCCTCTGCCCGATGCCGAGTTTTACGAGGGCTACCCTCAGCTCGAAAACGGCGTCGGAATGATAAGAAGCGACTCGGACGAATTTTACGAATGTCTTGAAAATCTCTCCGATATGGAGTATAATAGAGAAGTAAGCATCGCGACGGGCGAGGCGGCGTACGGCTTTATCCGCTCGCTTGCCGACTCCGCGATGGAAAAATATAAACGCCTCACCGTGCACGTCTATGCCGTGAAGAATAACTTCTTCGGCGGAAGCGTCACCGTTTCGGGACTCGTCACGGGCGGCGATATTCTCGCTCAGCTTAAGGGTAAGCCGCTTGGCGATATTCTGCTTATCCCCGAAAATATGCTCAGGGCTGAGGGGGATATGTTCCTTGATAATACTACGCTTGACGAGCTTTCGGGCTCGTTGGGAGTTAAGATCGCCGTCACCCCGCGCGGAGGGTACGAGCTTTGCGAGGCGATGACGGGGATCAAATGCGATCTCTGAGGAAAGGACTGAAAAATAATGGCAAAATGTACGGTTGCCGTCGTCGGCAGACCTAACGTCGGCAAAAGCACCTTCTTCAATAAAATAGCGGGCGAAAGGATCTCGATCGTCGAGGATACCCCCGGCGTCACCCGCGACAGAATATATTGCGACGTCGAATGGAGCGGCAGACAGATGCTGTTCATCGATACCGGCGGTATCGAGCCTACGACCGAAAACACCCTGCTTAAGCAGATGCGCGATCAGGCGCTTATCGCTATCGGCTCTGCCGACGTCATTATCTTTATGGCGGAGCTTCACACGGGCGTCACCGCCGCCGACAGGGAAATCGCGTCGATGCTCAAGAAGAGCCGCAAGCCCGTCGTTGTCGCCGTCAATAAGGTCGACACCGTCGGTGAAACGCCTGCAGGCTTTTACGAGTTTTACGAGCTTGGATTTGAGGACGTTATCCCCGTTTCGTCGGTCCACGGCACGGGTACGGGCGATATTCTCGACTGCGTCATCTCCTATCTCCCCGAGGAATATACGAGCCCCGAGGAGGAGGGAAGCATCCGCGTGGCCGTCATCGGTAAGCCGAACGCGGGCAAAAGCTCGATAATCAACCGCATCACGGGTGAGGACAGAGCGATAGTTTCGGATATGCCGGGCACCACGCGAGACGCTATCGACAGCTTTGTCGAAAATAAATACGGCAAGTATATCTTTGTAGATACCGCGGGCATCCGCAGAAGCGCGAAGGTGGAGGACAGGATCGAAAAATATTCGGTCATCCGTGCAAACGCCGCAGTCGAAAAGGCTGACGTCTGCCTGATAATGGTCGACGCGAACGAGGGCGTCACCGCGCAGGACGAGCGTATCGCGGGACTCTCGCATAACGCGGGCAAGGCGAGCATAATCGTAATAAATAAGTGGGATTCGCTCGAAAAGGACAATTCCTCGGTAAATAACTTCAAAAAAGACGTATATACCGCGCTCGGATATATGAGATACGCTCCCGTTGCCTTCGTTTCGGCAAAAACGGGTCAGCGCGTCGAAAAGCTTTATCCGATGATAAACGAAATATACGAAAACGCGAACCGCCGTATCACCACGGGCCTGCTCAACGACTTCCTCTCCGACGTTACCGCGCGCGTGCAGCCGCCGTCGGATAAGGGCAGAAGACTCAAGATCTACTATATGACACAGACGGGAGTGACCCCTCCCACCTTCGTGCTCTTCTGTAACGATGCAGAGCTGTTCCATTTTTCCTATCAGAGATATATTGAAAACTGCCTGCGCGAGGCATTCGATTTCAACGGTACGCCCATCCGCTTCGTTATTAAGCAGAAGGGCGAAAACCCTAAAGGAGTTACACCTTAATGAATTATTTGTTCAAGCTTGACCCCGAACAAAAAATATTCGGCTTTATGCACAGCCTCTCGTCGGGTATCGAGGACGTTGCGCTCAGCAACACCGTTATGATACTCGCGTGGCTGCTCTGCGCTGTCGCGGCGTACCTGCTCGGCTCGCTCAATTCTGCGATAATCGTCTCTAAGGCGAAGTATAAGCAGGATATCCGTAAGTTCGGAAGCGGCAACGCGGGACTCACCAATATGCACCGCGTCTACGGCAAGGACGGCGCCGTCTGGACTCTTGTCGGCGATATTGCAAAGCAGATCGTGTCGGTGCTTATCGGTGCGCTTCTGCTCGGCAGACAGGGCGCGTATATCGCGGGCGCATTCTGCATTTTAGGCCATATTCTTCCGGTTTACTACGGCTTCAAGGGCGGTAAGGGCGTGCTTACCGCGGCGACGATGATCCTTATCATCGACCCGATGGTGTTCGCCGTGCTGTTCGTCATCTTTGCGCTCGTGCTGATCTTTACGCAGTACGTCTCGCTCGCTTCGATAATCGCGGCGCTGGCATACCCCGGCGCTATCGGTATCGCCTACGGAACGGGTGCGCTGTTTGAAATTATGTTTGCGATGCTCGTCGGCTGTATAGTCATCTTTATGCACCGCACCAATCTCTACCGACTGTTTAATAATCAGGAATCGAAGTTCTCCTTCCGTAAAAAGCCCGAGACTCAGGAGGTTTTGGATATGGAGGATAAGGAAAACGATTCGGATAACAGCTATTATCCCCCCGCAACCGACAGAAAGAAATCGGGCAAAAAGAAAAAATAAATGATCGTTGTAAAAATCGAGGCAGAAGTCCCCGATTTTTCTCAATGAAAATGACAAGCATTTTCATTGTTTTTGTGATGCCCGTGCACTCGCGTCTCGCTCACCGCTCGCGGGCATCTAAGGTATAAAAATCCACGCGCCTGTCGCGGATTTTTATGATAATTTTATTGTATTTGTATTGTATCGAAATTTTTTGGAAAAGAGCGCGAAAAAAAACTTTTTTATAAAAAAGGTTTTTCTCGCAAAAACCTCTTAAAAACTCGCAACTTCAAAATCCCTAAAAAAGGAGAGTGATGAAATGCCGCTTGCAGACAAGGTAAGACCGAGGAGCTTTGACGAGGTCGCGGGGCAGAAGCACCTGCTCGGAAAGAACGCGCCCTTCCGCCGCATCATCGAAAGCGGGCACCTGCCGTCGCTCGTGTTTTACGGCCCGCCCGGTACGGGCAAGACCACGGTTGCCGATATCGTCGCAAAGAAGACGGGCAGGGAATTCTACCGCGTCAACGCGACGACCGCCTCACTTTCCGACATCAAGGACATACTCAACCTGTCGCACACGATAACCGCGTACGACGGCATCATTCTCTATATCGACGAGATACAGTACTTCAATAAAAAACAGCAGCAGTCACTGCTCGAATATATAGAGTCGGGCGATATCACGATGATAGCCGCAACGACAGAAAATCCGTACTTCTACATATACAACGCGATACTCTCGCGATGCGTTACACTTGAATTTATGCCCCTTTCGCCCGACGA
>JAFXDO010000036.1 GCA_017563195.1 Clostridia bacterium
GCACCTTAAAATCAGATAGTTTTGTCGCAAGACAAAGAAGAAATCCGCGATAATACGAGCGTATATCGCGGATTTTTGATGCAGTATTGTGCAAAATTGGCGATTTTAAGGCGATTTATCACTATGGTGCATCGCCCTTCCTGCGGTAAAATATATGTGGCGCTTTTAAAAAATCACTTTGATTTAGAGAGCTTGATTATAGAAGTAACAGATGCAACAGCAAGGAGGAGAAGAATTGCCACGTTGCTTTCATCTCCGGGGACTATGGGTTCGTCGGTAGGCGTCGAGTCATAGACCGTGACCCTGCCGTCGCCGCGTATATTGCCGTAGCTTGCGCTGAGAATATTTCCGTCCAAGTGGTCTGTCACGTATTGAACGAGCACCTCGGTGTCGGTGGGAAGCTCGTCGGGGGAGACAAGCACCTCGGCATCCTTGAACATCGTGTAGCCGCTGAGCTGAAGCATATAACAGCTTCCCGCGAGTGTGTATTCGCCGTCGAGCTCGATGGGCTTGCCGTTGATCCTTACGTTTCTGACACGCCTCGGAGCGTTTTCGTCAAGCGATACGAAGTTGTCGAGCTCATCTATCACTACCGAGGAGTCGATATAGCGGTGAAGCTCGTAGGTGATACCCGAAACGTGGGGGAAACTGCCGTATTCGTTGGGTGAGGCGAAGGTTCCGTACTCAAGCGCGTCGACGATCTGTCGTCCCGTAACCTTAAGAACGCACATTTCGTTGTTCCAAGGGTTGATATCCATAATCGCCTTGCGGGTGAAGGTGCCCTTTGGTATCGTCGCGCGGACACCGCCGCCGTTCACGAAGGCGACGTCGGTCTGCAGCACGGTGCGGTATGCGTCGGTTACGAAGTCTGCGGCGTTCGTTTCGCCCGAGCGGACAAGGCGGACTCCGTTTTCATCATAGATGGTAAGCTCGACCTCAGACCTGCCTATTTCCTCAAACAGGTATTCAAATTCGGCGTTGTAGCCGTCGACGATGCTTTTAACGTCGTCGTACGCCTGCTTAGCTTCGTCGGAAAGCGCGTCGACGTCGATCGTGTCGGGGTCGATAAGCTTGGTCTTGATTCCATCGTCGTCAATCGTCATTTGCCCGAAGTAGTTGAGCTTGGTTCCCGTCGAGGAAAGCGTGACGCTCGTGTCGCTCGCGTTGGGATAAGCTGCGGATTCGATGGTTTCGTGCGCGTGCGCATCGATAAATGCATCGATTCCGTCGGTGTTGGCGATAACGTCGGTCGATCTCCAGCCCTCTGTCGTGCCGGTAATACCGAGATGACCTATCGCGACGACGATATCGGCGCCTTCGGCGCGTGCCGAATCGACTGCGGCTTGTACCGTGCCGTAAAGCTCGTCCTCCATAAACCCGTAAATGAAGTTGCCGTTTTCATCCTGAAAATAGGTCGGAGTCGACTTCGAATAGGTCTCGGGGGTCGCAATGCCGACAAACGCAATGCTTTTTCCGCAGGCTTCGACGATCGCATAAGACGGAAGAAGCGTTTTTTCGTTCACAAGGTCGACGAAATTCGAGCAGAGGTATTGATATTCCGCCGCATCGACAAGCGAGAGGAAGGTGGGCACCGTGTAGTCAAACTCATGGTTGCCGGGGATGGCGTAATCATAGCCGACCGCGTTCATAATTTCGACGATCGCGCTTCCCTCGGTCAGCGAGCCGATCATTTCGCCCTGAACCGCATCGCCCGCGTCGACGGTGAAGACGGTGTTGCCCTCGCTTATCAGCTGAGCGCGGTATGCTGCGAGGATGGCGTAGCTCTCGGTCGCGCAATGCACGTCGTTGGTGTAAAGCACGATGACGCTTCCGTCGGTCTCCTCTGCAGAAGCGATGCAGATCGATAGATTTATCAGCATTATCAATGCCGTGAGAATAATAAACAGCTTGCGTGTAAGCTCTTTCATTTTGACCTCCACATTTGTTTTATGCGTAATTATATCACGGATTTTTCTTGTGTGCAACAGAAAAATGGCTTTGCGGACGCTTTGTATTGACAATTTTGGGATGATGTGATAAAATGTCCAAGGATTTATGCGGATGTGTCGGAACTGGCAGACGAGCCGGTCTTAGAAACCGGTGCATATGCGTGCAGGTTCAAGTCCTGTCATCCGCACCAAAACGAAAAACACCCCTTTCGGGTGTTTTTTGTTTTGAAATGGAAGGACTTGAAGGGCGCGTGTTGAATGACAGTCCGGTGGACTGTCAGACCGCGCCACCGCTCCGACCGCAGACGGGCAAGTCCTGTCATCCGCACCAGAAAAGAACCCACAATTGTCTACGACAAGTGTGGGTTCTTTTCAACGAAATAAATCCCTTGCGGGATTTGTGAAATGCACTTTGTGCGTGAAATACGCCTGCGGCGTGTGAAATGCCTGCGGGCGTGAGTGGATTTATTTTATTTCACATTCGGTGGCACACCGAATATTTCACAATTTACGGAGTAAATTATTTCACCGTGAGCGTAAGCGAACGATTTCACTAAAAACTGTAAGAGTTCGAATTCATACGCAAAACCGAAAAACATATCTTTTTTGTGTAAGGACTTGTTCCGAGGATGTTTTTTTACCTCTTCATCCTTCACTTTTCTTCCTTCGCCAAGGTATTTTTTGGAAGCGATACCGAAGCATCACAACTCATTGACAATAGGCACTTGTTTAAGTATAATTAAATCAGCAAGAAAAAAGAAAGGCGGTTTGACCGATGAAAAGGACGTTTAGAAATTTACTGCTTACCGTTATTGCTTGTTGTTGCATTTTTTCTCTTAATTCCTGCGGCAACAGAATAACGCAATCCGAAGCAAAAGAACATATTGAAGGCTTCCTTGCCGCTATTGCTGAGGAAGATTATACCAAAGCGCAAACCTTTCTTCACCCCGAACGCCCTGCTGATTTAGAGAGCTTTTTTCTGAAGGTCGAAGCAGAAGGGGATATTGATTTTCAAGCAGGCATTGAAATTAAAAGATATACAGAGTTTTCTTCTACCCTCTATGATGGC
>JAFXDO010000037.1 GCA_017563195.1 Clostridia bacterium
CATCAAAAATCCGCGATATACGCTCGTATTATCGCGGATTTCTTCTTTGTCTTGCGACAAAACTATCTGATTTTAAGGTGCGTAGCAGTTTTGCGCGTATGCGATTTGTTCTGTAACGACGGCGAAAAACGAAGGAATACCAGCGTATTTCAAGGTTTTTTGACTAAGTTACAGGGCAAAGCGGTAGCGCAAAACCGTTTTCTCACTGTGGCGCATCGCCCAACCGCAGGCGTTTTTTATTGCGAATTATAAATTGTAATACTTATCGAATTCCGCAGGATGAGGGATCTGCGAAAGCTGACGGCATTCCTCACGCTTATTCTTGATGAAGCTGTTGAGCAGCTCCTTCGGGAATACTCCGCCCTCGGTAAGGAACGCGTTGTCCTTTTCAAGTGCGTCAAGTGCTTCCTCAAGCGACGCAGGAAGGTGATGAAGCTTTGCCTTTTCCTCGTCACTGAGGTGATAAAGATTGACGTCGTAGGGACCCCATCCATTTGCGTGAGGATCGATCTTGTTCTTGACACCGTCGAGACCCGCCATAAGGATAGCTGCATAGCAGAAGTAGGGGTTGCAGGTCGCATCGGGGTTACGAAGCTCGAAGCGACGCTTGTCAGGGCTCTTCGCATATGCGGGTATACGGATGACCGCACTTCTGTTAGAGGTTGCGTAACCGACGGTAACAGGCGCCTCAAATCCGGGAACAAGACGCTTGAAGGAATTGGTACTCGGGTTGGTTATAGCACAAAGAGCGGCGATATGCTTCAGCAATCCGCCCATAAAGTAATGTGCAGTTTCGCTGAGGTGTGCGTATCCGTTATCATCGGAGAAGACAGGCTGACCGTCCTTAAGGAGAAGCATATGAACGTGCATACCGCTGCCCGCCTCACCATAGATGGGCTTGGGCATAAATGTCGCGGTCTTGCCGTACTTGAGCGCGGTGTTATGGATGATATATTTGATCAACATGGTCGCGTCAGCCATAGTGGACATTTTTCCGAGCTGAGGCTCGATTTCAAACTGTCCCGACGCAGCAACCTCGGGGTGATGGTAGTTGATCTCGATGCCCGCATCCTTCATATGCATGCACATTTCGCTTCTGCATTCATATGAAACGTCAAACGGCTTTGCGATATGGTAAGCCTTCTGCTTGGGAACAACGACACCTCTTCCCTCGCAGGAGCTGTTCCAGTATGACTGAACAGCGTCGAGGTTAACGCCGATGCTGTTGGACTCGACCGACCAGCCTACGTTATCGAAAAGATAGAATTCAAACTCGGGAAGGATAAGCATCGTATCCGCGATACCCGAATCCTGCATATACTTTTCTGCCGCAAGAACTATATTTCGCGGGTACTGAGCAAGCGGACGGTTTTCGGGCGAATCGATAATCATCGCATTACCCGTCATTGTAAGCGTGGGAATCGAGCAGAAGGGGTCGATAAGCGCCGTGTCGGGATCGGGTATAAATACCATATCACTCTTTTCAACGACTGCATATCCATAGTTTGAAGCATCAAAGCCGATACCGCTTTTCAAGGTATCCTCCGAAAAGTTTTCGGCAGGTATCGTCACGTGGCGATACTGACCGTTGATATCGACCATCTTGAAGTCGACCATCTTGATTCCGTTATCTTTGATTATATTGAGTATATCCTGAACAGTTTTTGCCATATTTTTACTCCTTTGCGTTTTTTTCAGTATATCATATTGAAAAATATCTGTCAACAAACAACAAAAGAGGACCACTCAAATCCCTTCGATTCAAAACAAAAAGCCGCACTTCGTACGGTTCTTTCTTTTGGAGCTGGTGGAGGGATTTTTTGTTTTAGAAAACTCCTCGTAAAACAATACGACCTGTGTTGCAAAATCAAGAGATTTATCGAGCAAAGGAATGTTCATTCATCATCACCTCTGAATGCATTATACCATATTGTACGACTTAATTCAATGCTTTGCGAAGCAAAGCTACCTTTTCTTTTATCTCTTCTCTCTTATCTTTTCTCTGGAAACGACAATTTGAGAGAAGAGAGAAGAATGAAAAGAGAAAAGTGAAAAGAACAAAAAGAAACGACAATCTTCTGTCGAAAATTGTCGTTTCTTTTTGGAGCTGGTGGAGGGATTTGAACCCTCGGCCTATTGATTACGAATCAATTGCGCTACCCCTGCGCCACACCAGCATAGCACCCACATCTGCAGGCGCAAAATGGATTATAACATTTTTTTGAAGGCTTGTCAATACAATTTTCGGATTATTCGGGCTTTCATTCCCAAAAGCAGAGGATCAGACGAAGTGCTTACATCTTACCGAGAAAAAGTCCTTTACGTTCTTATTTTTCATAGGAGCAAGTACGATTATTCCTATCGCAAACACGACCGTCACGCCCAACCCGCCCTCGGGTCCGAAGGCGCCTCCGCTCCAAAGCGTCGAGCCGTTGTGAACAGTTGTAAACAGCGTTTCGGAAACGTCTCCGCCGCTGACGCTGCAGCCGAAAATATTACCCTGCGCGAAGTTCCAAACAGAATGTATCGCACATATCCCCCAGATGCTTCCTCTGCGAAGATAAAACAACGTAGCGAAAACGCCGAAGAGGAAGAGATTAAAAACTGCGAGCGGAGTTATGCCGGGATTTGCGAAGTGAAGCCAAGCAAAAACACCCGAATTAAGCAACAACGCTATCAATACACCTTGGTTCGCCGCAACGGTCGTAAACAAAAAGCCTCGCAACATTATCTCCTCGCTTGCGCCCTGTATTATATATGCAAGGAAGAAGATCAAAATGCTTTCATACGACACGCCTGCATTAAAGCCCCCGAAGGAAATATCTCCGCTCAAAATAGCACATCCGTACGCGAAGGAAAACATCAAGACACCGATGAGAAGCCCGACAAGGTACTCTCTAAGCATTCCCTTCTTAGCAAGCCCTACTGTGAAAAGGCGCCGCTTTTCGACTATAACGCAATATGCAACCACCGCAATGATGACAGCAACTGTCGAAAACAGGTTGACATAATTCACCCAAATCGGTGCATCTGCGTAAAATCTGGTAAGTGCCTCGTCGAGAGTCTTGGACATCGTTTCGTTATCGACGTCGCTTTGAGACATAAGCGCGACCACCTCGGGATCTTCGGATACGGCGGCATAGGTCGGAATGGCTATGATAAAATTCGAACCGAGAGCACCAACCATATAGACGACGAGGCATATCAAAGCAATCAAAATCAGACTGCGTTTTTTTGTAGTCGCAGCCGTTTCATCTATTGCAGAATTTGTACGAAAGAAGCGAAGCATCAAGCAATTCATCCTTTAGAGTTTCTTGGTATATTTTATCACAATATATTTTATTAGTCAACACGAACTCTTGATGAAAAAGTACTTGCAAAATGAAAAACTATGTGATATAATACACCTTGCGCGATGAAGGCGCAAGCAATTGCCGGAATGATGGAATTGGCAGACGTGCTGGACTCAAAATCCAGTGGTAGCGATACCGTGCGGGTTCGACCCCCGCTTCCGGCACCAAAAAGAAACGACAATTTTCGACAGAAGATTGTCGTTTCTTTTTGTTCTTTTCACTTTTATCTTTTCGTTCTTCTCTTTTCTCACAAATTGTCGTTTCCAGAGAAAAGATAAGAGAGAAAAGTGAAGAGAAAAGGTAGCTTTGCTCCGCAAAGCGTTGAATTATATAATAATTTGTGATACAATTAACATAAAGAGGTGATTTCTATGGTAAATAGCAACTTCAAACATATTGACCCAGATGAATTTCATGACAAAGAACTTATTTTTCACGATTGCGTAGCGGATCATGTTTCATGCGTAGATGGTATACTCCGCTTCCATTTTCCGGACGGTTTTTGGGTTACTCCTAACCATAAAGAAAGTCACTGTGATAAAGTAGTACGGACAAATGCATCAGCTGTTGTTTTTTCTCTCAAAAACATTAATAATGCCTATGTTCGTGTGTTCACTCGGAATATTTTCAAGAAAACATATACAGATGTTTGGGAAATAAATAAGCTTGTTTCCACAATAAACAACGGAGAATGTTCGATAGAATTTATTTATCAGTACAGAACCTATTTCGAGCAGATGTGGCATTGTGTAATTCATTCCAAGAAAAAGCCGTATTATAGGGAATGCCAACTGCACTTGCCGGAAACAGAAGCAACTTTCTTTTGGAATGATCTTCGTCCGGATCGTGAATGGTAGTCTGCACTACTTTTAGGCTTTTTTACCTGCCCGACGGGGTTCGGAAAACCGCAAGTTTATGCGGAATGGGCGGTTATAAGTGATATATAGAAACTGTCAAATGATTTGGTAGGAGAGCGGTATGTCAAGGTATGAAGAAATCGAGCTGACAAATATGTGTATGATTTGTGACGGCAAAGGAAACGTACTTGTCCAGAACAAGAAAAATCATCCAACCTGGTGCGGTTGGAATTTTCCGGGTGGGCACGTAGAAAGAGGGGAATTTGTCACACCGTCCGTAATCCGCGAAATGAAAGAAGAAACCGGATTGACCATAGATAGTCCAAGGCTATGCGGAATTAAAGAGTTCCACAAATCAAAGGACGGAAAAAGATACATTGTTTTTTTGTACGTTGCCAACCATTTCTCCGGTGAACTTAAATCATCCTCAGAGGGAGAAGTATTTTGGCACCCGTTATCTGAGCTGACGCACTCGGATAAGCTTATCGACGGTTTTAGAGAAATGTTGCCCGTTTTTATTTCCGATGAAATTAACGAGGTTTACTACGAACGCTGTGAAGACGAACTGAAGACCATATTTTGCTGATTTCATAAAAGACGAGCAACGCTCGTCTTTTATTTATATTCCTTCGCTTTTTCAAGCAGCTCTTCCCTGCTATTATTGATTTCCTCATTAATGACAGCGCGCAGGAGCGACGCAAGTACGGCCCCGAGCTGCTTGGGTGCAAGACCCAATGCGAGCAGATCGTTACCCTTTATCGCAAGGTCTGATATAAACAAAGGCTCGTTTGACGATAAGACGCGCGATGAATTGTATTCCTCATCCTCTCCGTAAACCGCCTTGCGATAAGAGACGACGATTTCGGCATCATCCCGTCCGAGCGATGAGATATACAGCTTCAGCTCGGGTAAAGACGGGGGGATCGGAGTCGAAACGGAAAGCAATCTGCAGATATGCTTTGTACGATTATCGGCACGCAAGGCAGAAAGCGTCGCCTCAATGCCTTCACCGCATAGACAATACAAACGCATCGCCGCATCGCCCGGACAACGCGAAACCGACTTGAAGTCGCCGTTTGCGGGAATTATTGCTCTGATCGCGTCGATATATTCGTCGATAACGTATTGACAGTTCTTGCCGAGGAGAAGCTTATTTAGCTCGGTATAGATACGCTCACCCGAAACAGACTTGACCGTATGCGCAAGTGTATTTATTGCTTTTGCGGTTTCTGCTTCTATTTGAAATCCGAGAGTGGACGAAAAGCGGAGCGCGCGAAGAATTCGCAACGCATCCTCGGAAAAACGCTTGTAGGGGTCACCGACGGCTCGTATAACACGTTTTTCTATATCTTCCCTGCCGCCGTGCGGATCGACGATACCGACGGACGGTGAATAGGCAATTGCGTTAACGGTAAAGTCGCGTCTCGCGAGATCTCGATAAACCTCGCGCACAAACGTCACCGAATCGGGGTGGCGCGAATCGCTGTAGCCCGACTCGACGCGAAAGGTAGTCACTTCAAAAGGCTGTCCGTCGACCATAACCGTCACGGTCCCGTGCTTGATGCCGGTTTCCAAAACACGCAAGTCCGAAAACACCGACTTTGTCTCCTCGGGAAGCGAAGAGGTAGTTATATCAAAATCATTGACTTCCCTACCCATCAGCATATCTCTTACGCATCCGCCGACGACGTACGCCTCGAAGCCTGCAGTCTCGAGTCGTTTTATGATAAATTCTGCATTTTCGGGTAAATCAAGACGCATTTTTCCACCTCCCTGCCTTATTTTATCACATACCGACTACTTTTGCAACAACGCATTTTTTTATCGGTATTGAAATAGACTCTAACAGGTGATAAAGGTTGAAAAGAATAATGATGATAATCATTTGTATGCTGTTGCTTGCCTCCTGCGAGGACTCGATAGTTACAAAAGAAAGTGAAATCGAAAAGCGATACAGAGTCGTGCCGATTGGTATGATTGCTGAAGACGATGCAAGCGACGAAGCCTTGCGCGCAGTATGGGTCTCGCAATTCGATATGCACCCGATATACCGCGACGGCGGCAGACAGAGGGCCAAGCAGGACTACGCAAGGTTAGTTGAAGTTATGCTCGACAATCTTATAAGAGACGGATTTAACACAGTGCTGTTGCAGGTACGTCCGAACGGCGACAGCATGTTTGTAAGCGATATCTATCCCACATCCAAGTACGTTGCGGGAAGCTACGGAGGCTCCGTCGAATACGACGCTGTCGGGATTTATCTTGACAGTGCAAAGAAAAAGGGCATATCCGTACACGCCTGGATCAATCCATACAGGCTTTGCTATGAGGAAGAGCTGATCGCATACGGCAGAGGAATCCTGTACGAATGGTATTGCGAAGGAATCGGAAAACGGATCGAGCGCGCTCCTGACGGACTGCTGTACCTCGACCCGAGCTATGACGAGGTGCACAGCCTGATCGCAGACGGTGCTTCGGAAATACTTGCCGAATACGACTTTGACGGCATACATCTCGACGACTACTTTTACCCAACCGAATTCGAATTCGACGACCTTTATGAATTCTCTCAAAGCGGTTATTCCGACTTAGGCGAATTTCGACGAAGCAACACCGAAAAGACGGTAAGAGCGCTTTATGAAGCGGTGCACGGCTATGACGGAAGGGTGTTCGGCGTTGCACCCGCAGGAAATATATATTCGCTTGAGTCGGGATGGTATATAGATATTTACGGTTGGCTGTCGTCAGACGGTTACGTAGACTACATTATGCCGCAATTATATTACGGCTTCAACAACGCAACCTGCCCGTTTGATACCGTTCTTACCGACTGGTGCAATGCCGTAAAGAACGACGGAATAAAGCTCTATATCGGGCTTTCGGCGGCGAAATGCGCGCTCGGAAGCGAGGGCTTCGCAGACGCATATGCCGGAAGTAGCGGCAAATACGAGTGGCGCGACAGCAAGGATATACTTGCTCGCTCCTGCAAAGCCGCGCTGAACGTTTCAGACGGCGTATGTATCTTCTCCTATTCATCGTTTTACGACCCCATCACAGGAAAAAGCAACCCTCTGACCGACGAAGAGAGGACTGCGTTTATCGAAGTAAAAGGCTCCTGAGAAAAACTCAAGAGCCTTTATCTTATTTCTTTTTCTTTTTGACTATCGCAACCACGACAACGATCACGGCTGCTGCGGCTGCTGCGGCGAGTATTATAGGCAACGCTTTGTTGCTCTTATTTTCCTCGGATTCACCGGATTCGTCGATTATGCTTTCCTCGGGATCATAGCGGTTGTAAGCATCGATTGCATTCGTAAGCTCGGCATACAATGCTTCAAGGTTTGCGGTAAACATAACCGATTCATTAAGATAAGCAGAAAGCTCGTTACTCTTGGTGCGTATCTCCCTAAACGAGGGATTATCCTTATCTCCGTTTGTAAGAATATATTCTGCATCCTTGATTATCGCATTATAGCGCGCCTCGTCGAAGCTGTATGCGCGGAACTCGCAGATGCCGCCGCTGTAATAAGTGTTCCAATCTGCCATATACCAGCGTTTGAGCTGTACGTACTTGATATATCTCGCTTTAACGGAGTTTTCAAGCTTTATCACGTCGGTTTGGCGCATACCCTCGGTCGTATCCGATACCTCGTAAATCTTTTCAAAGCTTTCACCGTCTGTCGATGCGTATATCTCGTACTGCGGCACGCGCTCGAAGAAGTCGATCTCGATCACCGACAGGTCGTATTCCTTACCAAGATCGAGCATCAGCCATTGTGTGTCGACGTCGCGCGCGAAGGAAAGCCTTGTGTTTTCGTTGCCGTCAACAGCCATTTCTGCGGTAAATCTGCCGTCGTTGACCTCCAGTCCCGAAACCGTCGCGTGTGCATTATAAGCGACATTCGCCTTTGCAAGGATGCTCTTTGCGTCGACCGCATAAGGGACGACCTTGATATTGTCGATGCTTCCCTTTGTGCCCTTGCCGATTTCTGCAAGAGGTATGGTCAGGGTATTAAGCTTGGTGCCGTTCCTGTTAAGATCGTTTTTCGGCGCATAAAATTTTTCGCCGTTCACAGAAAGATAGGTGTTCTTAAGGTCGCTCGAAAGACAAATATGCGTCCTTTCATTAAGCGGTATCCGATAATCGAACACAAACGTATAGAATTCGGTCTTATAGCCGAAATTGCCCCTACCGTCTGCATCGGCAAGTATCTCTACCCCGTCGCCCGAAAACAGAGGCGAGTCGTTTATCTCGGTCAAGGTTACGTCAAATTCAAGAGTATTGGGGAATCCGACCGCCTTTGGGGTAAGCGTCAGGTAGGATTCACCGTCGAGCAAGAATTCACCGTCCTTGATATCGCCGTAAAGCGCAGCATATTCGGGTACGTTGGATTCAAAATCGACAAGCAGTTCACTATCAACCAACGAATGTCTTCCCGGATCGGCATCACCCGCCCTCAAAGACAGAGTCTCGAAACGGGATATGAAGTCCTTTACGTCTCGATTTGCGGTATCTTCACCGCACCAGCTCTTTTCCGATACGAGGCATACCATACCGCGTAATCTGTCGAATATGTCAAATTTGGTTACACCCAAATATTCGGTATGCAGATCGTTCCACAAAGCGAAGCAGGCACCGAGGAGACGCTCGTCGTCGGGATCCATTTTACATTCCCTGTTATACATATCGAACATATTTACCTGCCAATTGCTATACAGGTATTCAAGATCGAAATAATCGGGAAAGCCGTAATTGGTAGTGGGAACCGTGTAAAGTATCATATTCACGGTGTTGATCACGTCAAAATCGCTTTCAAGCACCTTGTCAAGTCCCGAAATGTTAACGTCCCAGAAGTTCATTTGAGCATTTTGAGAAATAGGCGTTTCACCCGGGAAGCCCGCCTCTCCCAATCCGCCCCAGAAGCGCGGTGTATATCCGAGCGAATTTACGTAATCGATAAGCTCGTCTGTATACTTACGCATCTGCTCGGCGTATTCACGCGGGTATTCGTCGGTACCGATATGCACCACCTTTCCGACAAACACGGGGTCGTCGCCGGTCATATACTCGGCGAAAAGGTTCTTTACAAACTCAAGTGTTTCGGGCTTCGAAATATCGAGACAGCGGTTATTACCCTCGAGGTAAGGAGGGGGATTTTCCGCTTTGGAATAACAGCTCGAGTGGAACGGGGTGTCGATCTCGGTGACGACGGTCACGCCGTATTCAAGCATCTTCTTTTGGTATGCGCGGTATTCGTCCTTGGTGTAGTAGCCGTCCTCAGACGAAAGCCCCTTGACATCGCTTTCAAGGCGGAAGCCCGAATAGCCGTTTGCGCCGTCGTCGTTAATATGGAGATGTATTTCATTCATCTTGAAATACGCCATATAACGAGTAATCTCCTCAACGTAGTCGAGAGGGATCCACGCCCTGCCGACGTCGAGCATACCCGATCTTACCTCATATTCGGGATAATCGACAGCTCTGCCGCAGGGGAATTCTTTATCTGCAGTAAGGCACTGCACGACGGTAATACCGCCGTAGAGAAGCCCTGTATCGGACGACGCCTTAACGTTGATGGCATTTTCCTCGGCTACAAGCTCATAGCCCTCGCCCCCGACGCTTGAAGCAAGGCTCTCGTCAAGCGTGAATATGATTTCATTGCCGCCGCGTGACGAATCGACCGTTTCGAGCTCAAGCGAAAGCATCTCCTTAAAGAAAGTCGAAACCTTTTCGACCGAAGCTGAGCCCGAAACGTTTACAAGCACGGTATTTGAATCGGCAACAAAGCTGCCGCTTGAACCATACCATTCACGTATTGAGGGAATTACTGTGGGAGCATCATTAACGCTCTTTTCTGCAAAAGAGGATATTGAAAGCGGGTTCAACATAAATATCACCGTTAAGATAAAAGCGCAAAATCTTTTCATCGCTTATCATTCCTTGTTATTTATTGAGCTTCGCATAGGTCTTTTCGGTAAAACGCTCGGATAAAACAATGAAGCGCTCGTGTATACCCTCACCGATAACACCGCATTCGTCGGACGCAGACACGTTAAATACAAGGCGTCTGCCATCGCGCTCTATCAGCTCAGCCGTGGCTGAGACGTTCATTCCGACAGGTGTTGCCGCAAGATGCTTAACGTTCAAAAGAGTACCTACAGAGGTTTCCTCTTCCGATAAAACGCCCTCCAATGCGACACACGCCGCCTTCTCTATCAACGCAAGCATAGCAGGAGTCGCGTACACGTTAAGACTGCCGCTTCCGACAGATTTTGCAGTATTGTTTTCAGTAACCGCTTCGTTTACGGTTGCTTTGATATTTTCCATAAAATTCACCCTTTTTGATTGATATTTAAAGTTTATCATATCGCAGATATACTGTCAATCGAAAATATTTTTATTTTTTTAAAAAAACTATTGACAAAATTGGTTGGTTGTTATAGACTAATAGCGAGGTTGGTGATCGCAAACCATTTCGGCCGAATGGTTGGCATCCGCAAACCCGTGTGCACACAAATAAACAACGAAGGTGAAATTATGGAAAATTTGAAGTTATGCGAAAGCGATTACCGTTTTATGTCGGTCATTTGGGATAATGAGCCGCTTCCTTCCGGAAAGCTTGTCGAGCTTTGCAATGAAAGGCTCGGCTGGAAAAAACCCACGACCTACACTACGCTGAAAAAGCTTTGCGAAAAGGGATTTGCGCAGAACAAGGACACCGTTGTTAGCGCGCTCATTCCCCGCGACAGAGTGCAGACCTATGCGAGCGAGCATTTTGTCGAGCATACCTTTGAAGGATCGCTTCCAAAATTTCTTGTTTCATTTCTCGGCGGCAAAAAGCTGAGCGAGGACGAGGCGGAGGAATTGAAGAAGCTTATCGACGAACACAAGGAGGATTAGTATGGTAGATTTTTTCAATACCATACTTGAAATGAGCGTCAAGGGCGCGGTAGTTGCACTTGTCGTTATGCTCCTGCGCGTGATTCTTTACAAGGCACCGAAGAAGTATTCCTATCTTCTTTGGGGCGTTGTCGGATTTCGACTCGTTTGTCCGATAAGCTTTGCGTCGGTTATGAGTATATTCAGAATCGCGTCTCCGAAGGCTCCTACGTTGCCCGGCGTCGGCGGCGATATAGTCGTCAGCAGAGGTAATGAGTTTGGCATTTCGGTAGACAGTGACGATTTTGTAAGCAACGGATTTGCAAGCGTCGAATTTGCTCAAAAGCTTGATTTTATCGATATCTTCAACAGAATTGTAATGATAATATGGGTCATCGGAGTGATCATTGCACTCGGTTACAATTTCGTTTCGTATTTCAGGCTTAAGGCAAGGATGGAGTTTGCGGTACGCTACAAAGACAACGTTTTTATGTCCGAAAGCGTCAGCTCGCCGTTTGCTTTGGGTTTTTTCAGCCCAAGGATATACCTGCCCTACGGTCTCGACGACAACACGATGGAGCAGATAATTGCCCACGAGAAATGTCATATCAAAAGGCTTGACCATATCGTAAAGCCTCTGGCGTTTCTGATACTTTCAATACATTGGTTCAATCCGATTTGCTGGTTGGCTTTCAGGCTTATGAGCCTCGATATGGAAATGAGCTGTGACGAAAAGGTTCTGAAAATTCGAGGAGATGAAGTCATGAAGAAAAACTATACGAGAGCATTGCTCTCTTTTGCAAGCAACAAGCGCTTCCCTGCCCCGAGTCCCATTGCATTCAGCGAAAGCAGCGGAAACGCAAAAAAGCGCATCAAGCACGCACTTTATTGGAAAAAGCCCAAGCTGGCTGTAAATCTCATTTGCATTTTCATTTGTGTAGCCGTCCTTGTTGCCTGTGCGGCAGATGCAGGTGACTACAAATGGAAGGACGTAAAGACCGAAGTCTTCGGCGACGTACCCTACAACATAGTTTACGTTTCGAACGGCGACGGCACCTGCTACGTCAGCGAGATACGAGTTGATAAGGATCACAACGGCAATATTCACCTTGTTATACCCGAAAAAGCTCCCAACGGCGACACGGTAACGGCGATAAAAAACCACTGGGGACTTACAAGCGGCGAAACAAAGGTCAACCTTCCGACTTATCTTACCTTTGACAGCATGAAGGCGATAATCAAGCGCATCGAAACTGCGGACGTCAAAGCGACGACGGTCGGTCGATTCACCTACGGAAGCTCTACCGAGCGTGATGCCAAGATCTTTAACGCGTTTTACGCCGAAAGGATCGGTGACGACGGTACGGGCTACTACGAGCTTGAGCCTTTTATGAATCTCGAGGAAAAGAACAGACTTGCGTATATGCTCGATTTCTACGGATACGACGAGGAGGCGTGCTACGAGGACACAGTCAGCTTCCTTAACAGCCTTAAGGTCGAGGACGACGTACGTAACAGCTTCGCACGCGAGGCATTCAAGTATATGTATCATTACGGAAGCAGCATTACCGAGATCACTCTGCCCTCAACCGTGAAGCTTATCGACTACGGCTCGTTCGACGGCTGCAACAATCTTAAAAAGGTCCGTGGCATCAGCGACGACTGCGAATTGTTCGTCTATGCAGAGCAGCTCACGACCGGTCTGCAGGCAGACTATACGGTGGTTATCAACGGAACTCCCAAGGAAAAGCTATACAGCGACGTTCCCGATCACGATGCGAACGAAGACTTTATAAAAGCGCTTGACTAAAAAAATCACCCCAAGAATTCTTGGGGTGATTATTTATTGTTTAGCCTAAAAGCACGTCGGTCGCAAGCATTATGCAAAAGCCTACAAGCAACGAATAGGTTGCGCCGCGCTCGTTACCGTGGGCGTGTGTTTCGGGTATCATTTCATCGCTGATGACGTAAAGCATCGTGCCTCCTGCAAACGCAAGCGCAAACGGAAGTATAAACGTCGCCACGCTGACTGCAAAATAACCGATAAAGGTTCCTATAACCTCGATCACACCTGTAAATGCCGCACACATGAAGGTCCTGCGCGGAGATACGCCCGCAGAAAGCATCGGGCCGATTATGACCATACCCTCGGGTATTTTCTGAAGCGCGATACCGCCCGCAATAAGCAGCGCCTGCGTATTATCGCCCGAGCCGAAGCCTACGCCCGCAGCTATGCCCTCGGGCAGGTTGTGAATAGCTATAGCAGTCACGAACAGCAGCACCTTATCTACGTTTGTGTGTTCGTGCGATTCGTTGTGGACGTCGTCGGAGCCGATCATCTTATGCAGGTGCGGAACAAGCTTATCGATGAGATTCAGGCAAAGTGCGCCTGTAAAAATTCCTGCAACCGTGATAAGCAATCCGTATTTTCCGCCGTATTCCAGAGAAGGAAGCACAAGACCCAACACAGCAGCTGCAAGCATTACCCCTGCCGCGAAGGAAAGGACGATATCTGAAAATTTATGTGATATTTTCTTAAAGGCAAAGCCAATGAGAGATCCGAACACCGTTGCGCCACCAACTCCGAGCGCGGTGATCAAAACCATTTCCATATAATCCACCTCGTTAAAGAGAGATCGGGAAGGAATTTTGATCCTCCCCGATTATTATTTTATGCGTTATCTGCAGAGGGCGCCATCATAAGCTCGGAGATGATGTCGAGAACCTTCTGATGACAGCCGCCGCAGCCGGTAGAGCACTTCGTTGCGAGCTGTACGCCCTTGAATGCCTCGAGTACGCTCGGGAAGGTTTCGTGGGTGTGAAGCGCATCCTCGATATCGCCGTAGCTGACCTGCATACAATTACATACCATATAGTTTTCTTTCATTTAATTTACCTCTTATTCTTCGCTGAAATTGTCCTTGCCGACGCCGCAGAGCGGGCATTCAAAGTCTTCGGGAAGGTCAGAAAACAGGGTGCCGGGCTCGATTCCGAAGTCGGGAGCACCGAGCTCCTCGTCGTATTCCCAGCCGCATACCTCACATACGTACTTCATGTCAGTTGTCTCCTTTTATTAAAGTTCGGTCTTCCACAAGCCGTGGAGATTGCAATACGCGTAAACAGCAACAGGAGTTTCCCCCTCAAGTGCAAACACAACGTTGGGTGCATCGCCTGCATTGAGGCACTTTCTCTGTCCGCCTCTGTCGGTCTGAAGGTATACCCATTCGATAAGATGCTCTTCGGTCATGGGATGATCTACCGAGCCTACGTTTACGATAACCTTACCGTTTTCAACGGTGACAACGGGAATATGCTTTTCCTTACTTGCTTCAACGGTACCGGGAACGATATGTGTCATCTTCTTGCCGCAACACATCATCGGAACACCCGATTCGTTTATCATCCCCACGAGATTACCGCAGGTCTCACATACAAAAAACTTTGCTTCTTTCATAGCTAATTTCCTTTCTAAGCTGTTATATTGTTTTATTCTATAGGTTCAAAATCACTTGCGGGGTGCTTGCAAAGCGGGCAGATGAAATCGTCGGGGATCGGGTCTCCCTCATAAACGTATCCGCAGATCTTGCAGACCCAGCCCTTCTTGCCCTCTGTTTCGGGCTTGGGCTTAACGTTGCTCTGGTAGTAGCTGTAGGTCATCGTTTCAGCGTCCGAAATGACGCGCGACTCGGTTATCGAGCAGATAAACATTCCGTGAGTATCAAGATCAACGTACTGCTCGACCTTCAGGGACATAAACGAGTTAATGTACTTGGGAAGGAACACGAGCCCGTTATCCGAACGAAGGGGTGTGCAGTTGGCGAATTTATCAACGTTTCTGCCGCTTTGGAATCCGAAGGTCTCGAACACCTTAAAGGGCGCCTCGACCGAGAGGCAGTTGACGTTCATAATGCCGGTCTGCTTGATAACGTGATGCGAGTAATTATCCTTATTGATGGTTACCGCGATCCTATTGGGAACGTTGGTGACCTGAGAAACCGTATTAACTATAAGGCCGTTATCCTTCTTACCGTCGTTACTCGTAACCACGTAAAGTCCGTAGCCGATCTTGAACAGCGCGGTAAGGTCGTTTTTATTCGCGGTCGCATCCTGACGTGCAAGGTATTCCTTGCAAAGCTCGTCGGCAAGTGCATCGATCTGCTTATTGCTTTCATCATTGATGGCGGACATTATCCTTACTGTATTGTCTGCAAAGGTGATATTTTTGCTGTTTTCAAGCATCGATTTCATAACCTTTGCCGCCAAAGGCGCCCAGCTGCCGTTTTCGATAAAAGCAACGGTACGGTTCTGATAGTTACGTTCGGTGAGGTGATTGATAAACTCACGCATAAACGGGAAAATATCTGCATTGTAAGTCGTGGTTGCAAGGACAAGCTTTCCGTAACGGAAGGCATCCTCTACAGCCTCTGCCATATCGCAGCGTGCAAGGTCGTTAACGACCACCTTGGGGCAACCGTTTGCCTTAAGCTTTTCGGCAAGCTTCATAACAGCCTTTTTGGTGTTGCCGTACACCGAGGTGTAAGCGATTACGATACCGTCGGATTCGACGCCGTAGCTCGACCAGGTATTATACAGGTCGAGATAATAGCCGAAATTCTCGGTAAGAACAGGACCGTGAAGCGGACATATGATAGAAATATCCAGGCCGGATGCCTTCTTAAGAAGCGCCTGCACCTGTGCGCCGTACTTACCGACGATTCCGATATAGTAGCGTCTTGCCTCGCAAGCCCAGTCCTCCTCGACGTCGAGAGCGCCGAATTTGCCGAAGCCGTCTGCCGAAAAGAGAACCTTGTCGGTGCTATCATAGGTTACGATAACCTCGGGCCAATGAACCATAGGAGCGGTCACAAAGGTAAGGTTATGCTTACCGAGAGAAAGCGTACTTCCCTCGCCTACTACGATCTGTCGCTCTGCAAAGTCGGTTCCGAAGAAATTCTTCATCATAGCGAACGCCTTTACCGAGGAAACGATCTTTATATCGGGATAAGCCTTGACGAAGTTGAAAATATTTGCCGAATGGTCGGGCTCCATATGCTGAACCACAAGATAATCGGGCTTTCTGCCGCCGAGCAGGTTTTGAATGTTATCGAGCCATTCGTGACCGAAATTGGCGTCCACCGTATCCATAACCGCGATCTTTTCATCAAGTATTAGGTAGGAATTGTACGCCATACCGTTGGGAACAACGTACTGTCCCTCAAAAAGATCAACGGAATGGTCGTTTACGCCAACGTATTGAATATCGTTCGTTATCTTCATAATAGCCATTCCTTTGAATTTGTTGTCTTCATTATATCACATTTTTTCATTTTGTAAAGGGGGTTTTGTGAAATTTATTGATAATTTTTCTTATTAAGAACAAAAAACAAGACCGCAGATGCAGTCTTGTTTCTTTTTGATTATTGTTGCTTTTTCAAAAGCTTATCAACCGATCTTGTAGGTGCCGAAATAGTGACGACAGATAAGGATGTAGTCGTACTGGTTAACAACGTTGTCCTTATTAACGTCACCACGGACCATTTCGTCATCGGTAAGATAACGGGTCTCGAAGTAGTGGCGCTTAACGAGGATATAGTCGTACTGATCAACGCTACCGTCATTGTTAACGTCACCGAGGATGCCTTCGTCGGGATCGGGATCGGGTTCATCGCCAAGGCGTTCATAGGTGGAGGTGCAGACGTAGCCTGCGTCGTACCAGTTAAGAGTTGCCGTAGTGGTGGGAACCGTCTTGCCAACCAGGTCGAGATTACCGAAAATGAACTGATCTCCGAGCTTCCATGTCGCAACGATTTCGATCATATCGAAGCAGTTATCCGAGGTGTAGTTAGGCATATCGGGGAACTGACCAATGGTATCGCCCGTAGAGTTAAGCTTGGGATAGTCGTTACCGGGGTTGATTGCATAAAGGAATCCGCCCTCGGGGATCGTGGGCATTACTGCCTTACCGGTGCCGATACCGGTATCGTCAATAGCAACAAGCTCATATGCGTTGGTGCCTGCAACGGGCGCGAATGCGTAGTAGTTGTTCCAGGGAGAGTGAGGAATGGTGCTGTCGGTTACGATTGCGCCTGCACCCTCCTGCTTAACGTTATTGAAGTGGGTTATCCAGAGACTGTTTTCGTAAATGGTGGTGTCGTAATCGGGCTCTACTGCGGTAGAGTTGTACATTACGTAGTTAGCGGTGCACTTATAAGCATCATCATACCAGTAAAGCGTGGGAGTAGTAGTGGGTATAACCTTGGATAAGGTATTGATACCGCTGATCTTCAGCTGATCGCCGATCTTCCAGGTAAGTGCATCGATGATAGCGGCAGTACAGGTGGGCGAGGTGTAGTCGGTACCGCTGCCGTCCGCGTTGATAGCGGGATAGTTATTACCGTAGTTAAGTGCGTATACAAAGCCGCCCGAGGGGATCGAAAGTGCGGTTGCATCGCCGATATCGGTACCGTCGGAAATAGCGGTTACCTCATATACATTAGCAACATCGGTAGGCTTGAATGCGATGTGGAGCCACCAAGAGCCGCCGGTATATGCCTCGGTGAAGATAACGCCTGCACCCTCATCCTTATTGTTGTTGTAGTGAGTGAGCCAGAAGGTCTTACCGCCTACAAGCTGCTCGACGTCGGAGCCGCCGACGGTGCCGGAAACGTTGGAATCGGTGGAAACGTAAGCACCTATATTAATGAAGGAGTAATCGATGTTGATACCGCTGAGATAGATGATATCGCCGGGCTCGAGTGCGCCGACCTTCCTGAAGTTATCGGCACTGTCGCCTACGGGATTGTCCGCACCGTCTTCCCACGCGTGAGCCGCGATGAGGATCTCGTCAGATGCAAGATTGTAGGTTACGCTCGAATCGCCGTTACCTGCAGCAACCTTCAAAACGGTGTAGGAGCCGTCTGCATTCTTTCTTGCGACCGCGTTCATAGTCCAAACGAGGTTTGCAGCATCGTATGCAGTGGAGACTGCGCCGTTATTGAACTTGGGCGTGAAGATCTTGGTTTCGCCTGCCTTGACTGCAGAGTTAACACCGTTGACGTAGATACCGTTATTGATATGCTCAGCGGTATAGCGAGAAACCTCGACCTCGTCGATCCAGATATGAGATGCGTCGGCATCAAAGTTCTTGATCACAAACTTGACGTATCTTGCGTCGAGCTGAGTATCCGAGGTTGCAGTGATCGTATGATTGGACCAAGCGGATCCGGGAGAGCCGGTGCCGTTTACGAGAAGTGCCGCTGTAGAGCTTGCCGCCTTTACGTATTCCGAATTATCGGTGGAAACGTAAACGTCAACGTACATATGCTTGGGAGGAAGGATTCCCCAAAGACCGGACGAGAAGTATACCTTATAGCTGTCGGTCTTTTCGACGTTACCGAGGTCGACAACGATCTCGGTGCTGCCGGAAAATCCGGAATAGTAGCTGGTGCCGCCGTCCTTATTGCCCTTCGAGCCGTCGGTAAGACGCTTTCCGTCATCTGCGAAATCGTCGGTTCTGGTTACGTTGGATGCGGTGTAGGACTTGCCGGTCGAAAGAATGGTTCTCGAGCTGGTGTTAAGGAGAGCATTAACGAGAGCATTCTTAGCTGCGTCAACCTCGGACTGGGTAGCGGAGCCATTATTGTAAACGGTGACAGCAGAGTCATATGCTACACGAAGAGTCTGAAGGTTGGTAGCGTTGTAATCCTTGTGAGACACGTAGGACGCACGGTTGATTACGCCTTCAAGAGTAGACTTATCAACGGTGGGAACCTTTTTGGTAGCCGAGAGGAGACAGAACCAGTCAAGCTTAAGCTTGCCGGTGGAGAGTCTGGACTGAGTTACCCAGCAGTCACCGAGACCGGTCGCACCGTAGGTTGCAGTACCTCTCGAGGAGCTGGGAGCACTGTCGTAAACGTGGAACTTATTGGTCGAATAGTCGTATCCGACGATAGCGATGAAGTGACCGGGAACGTGACCGATAGCAACACCGCCGTTTGCAAGGTGATTCTTAAGAGTCGTGCTCGCTGCGGTTGCCCAGTAGCCCGAGCCGCCTGCTACGTCGCAGGTGAAGCCGTAGGTCGCGCCGTACTTCTTCTGAATCTTGGGATACAGCGCACTTCTGTCGGTGCCGCCAAATCCTGCGTTAAACGCGCCTATAGAGTTAGCCCATTTAGCCGCGGAATATACTTCGGGAGCGTCACCGGTCAGATAACCGATAGCGTTGACCATGGAGAAGATACCGCACGCAGTCGCGTACATGGTTCTTCCGCCTACGTAGTAGTTTTTCCATTTTGCATCCCACTGACGCTGAATCGTAAATGCAGCGGCGGAAGCGGAAATGGACGTACCCACGAAGATCGTGAGCAGCATCGTTGCAACAAGAAGTAAACAAACTGATCTTTTCAGAAGCTTCATTGCAAATACCTCCGTATAATTTTGGGAAACAGAGTTTCCCCTTTTATTAACTATGTAATTATACAATTTTGTGAACAATTTGTCAACGCAAAAAGCCTTTAATTATTTTTTTCGTCAAAAGCAACAAATTTCAAAGGAAAAAGTCGGGACAACAGGCCCCGACTTTGTCTATTTAGTCCTTTAAGAATTCATCGAGCATAGGCGCAAGCTGCTTTTTGAAGCCGGGTATTGCATCGCGGCTTATCCAGCTCGACCAGAAGGTATAACCACCGAGAGTAAGCGAGCGCGGCGTAGCCACGTAATTATAATATCCGCCGCACTGATCCACCGGAATCGTCTTCGTGCCGGTAAAGCGAGAGCGCATCCAGATCGACATATCAACCAGACTTTCGCCCGGTACACCTACAAACAGATATCCGCCGAAGCGAAGCGCGGAAACGTATACCGTTACCTTGTGCGTCCTGAGCTCCTCATCGGTAAAGCCGTACTGTGCACCGCGGACCATATGATTGAGGTGTCCCGCGCGCCAGAGATCGTCAATTATACGCTTTACCTCGTATGCGGGACGCTTTTCGGCGACAGCCGCTTCAAATTCCTTCTGCAGCTCGTTGAATCTGTCCCAGCATTTGGGCATATCGGCATAATTATCGGGAATATCCTCATTCATCGGCATTACGATCTCAAAGGTTTCGGTCTTGAACACTGCGTCGCAATCAAGCTTGACTGCAGTCTTGTCAAACACCTCACGTATACGCGAGCCGATCGACTTTGCAAGCCGTCTGCACTCTGCCGCAGAGGTCTCGTAGGTTCCGTGTCCCGGCGAGCAGTCCTTCTTGGTGGCAAGGTCGGCGCAGGGACCGTTTATATACATACCGATACCGCCGTATACCTCAGCCATATCGTCGGCGAGATATCCCGTCCAGTCGTAATCGTAGTGATACTCGGTCAGGCGATCGGGATTTTCGCTGTGCTCGAAAAGCACGCCGACGTCGGGATGCGCCGCAAATCTGGATACGGTACCGATCGTTTCGCCGTTTTTGTTGACGAATCTGAACATATACGCCATCTGATCGACGTTGTTGTCGAAATAAATCGGCTTATCGAATACGGGAAGCTCGGGCTTATAGCCGCGGAGAAGCATTATATCGGGGTTTTGGGTGAATGCCCTTCCCTGCTCGTCGAATTCCATTCCGCGCCAGACGGTAACGCCGCCCAAGCCTTCCACGTACTGCTCACGATTGAAGGAATAGTCGGTGCCCATATCGATCTCGGCAGCATAAACGTCGCATTCCTCGGCACGAGCGATGAGGTCCTTGACGGTTTCGACCGATTTATCGATAAGCTTGTCCATCGCCTCGCCCGCAAGCATATCGTGATAGGGTGCTGCGTGTATCTGAAGCTCGTGATACCAGACCGATTTTTCGGGAATACCCGTACGCTCGGCAACCTCGCGTCTCCAGCGGTCTGCCTCGCGAGGATACGTCGCGTTGAAGTCGAATCCGGCGATAAGCACACGCTCGTTTCCCTGCTCAAGATAAATAAATCGTCCGTAAATATCGGTCCCATAGGGCCATTCGGGCTTAAAGGTGCCCTTTGTTGACATTTTAGCAAAGCTGCATTTCATTTCTGTTTCCCTTTCTATCCGAGGATGGGTGTATCGGTAAATTCAATTTCGGGTGCGCCCTTTAAGCCGTCCGATTCAAATACTACGATCTCATTTCTGCCTGCCTTAAGTAGTGACGCAGGCAGATAGAGCGTCCGCTGAGGTCCGATCTCCCAATATCTGCCGATATTGAAGCCGTTCACCGTCACGAAGCCCTTCTTGAAATTATCGAGCTTGACAAAGGTATCCGCAGGCTCGTCGACGTCGAGATATCCGCGATAGAAGCAGGAATCCTCAACGCAGCCTTCACTCGAATAAACAACCGAATCGAGGTTGTCCATAGGAAGCGGATAAACCTCCCAATTGAAATGTATCTTATTATTGAGCAGACATCTGCCCGCAATACCCTTCTTGCGCATCATCTTTGCGCCGAAGTTTGCTCTGCCCATATTCTCGCAAAGCACGGTCAGAACGTCGCCCTCCTTAGCGCTGATATCGATCTGAAGAGAATCGTTGATATATACGACTCCGACGAGGGATCTGTTAATATATATCTGTGCTCTGTCGCCAAGGCTTTCAAAGGTGAGGCTCGCATTTTCGTAGTCGCGGTTAAGACGGGTTCTGTACGCGATATATCCGTAGCCGCAGCCGTAATGCTCCATACAACGCGGAACGTTCGACATAATCGGCTTGGAAAGCCTGTCATGGTTATCGAAAATACCCGAGGACTCGTCAAGAGAGATCCTTCCGTATGCCTTTTTTCTGCGGTTTTCGGGTATTTCGGGAAGTTCTTCCTTGCAGTATTTTTTGAATATCTCGCGAAGCGCAAGATACTTCGGGGTGATATCGCCGCATTCGGTAAGCACTGCGTCGTAGTCGTAGCTCGTGACGTCGGGCAGGAATTTATCAAAGTGGTTCGCGCCGTTCATAAAGCCGAAGTTTGTGCCGCCGATGAACATATACATATTCAGGCTGCCGCGTTTGAGCATATCGTCGACTGTTTTGCAGTAATCATCGACAGTCGTGGTATGGTGATATCCGTCGCCCCAGGCGTCGAACCAGCCGTCCCACATTTCCATACACATTTTAGGCATATCGGGGAACATTTCGTCGTGGTCCCTGAAGCGATTCTCGACGTCAGAGCCGAAGTTGAGCGTGACGAGAGTACCTTCGATCATACCGTCGAGCATATCCGCCCTGCTCGTGCCGTCGGATGTGAAAAGAGGAACGTTCATTCCGCGGCGGAGATAGCCCTCCTTCAGATAAGCAAGGTATTCCTTATCATCGCCGTAGTAGCCGTATTCGTTTTCGCATTGAAGCATTATGACGTTGCCGCCGTTTATCGAAAGCAGCGGGCGTATTTCCTCGAAAAGCCTATCAAGATAGCGGTCGAAATATTTTATGTAGGTAGGGTTCAAGCAGCGTATCTCCAAATCGGGCTCGGTCTGTATCCACCACGGAAGCCCGCCGAATTCCCATTCCGCGCAAATGTAAGGACCCGGGCGCACTATCGCCATCAGCCCCTCCTCCTCCGCGGTGCGCAGGAATTTCGCAATGTCGAGTATTCCCGAAAAATCAAAAGCACCCTTCTGCTTTTCGTGCATGTTCCACGCGCAGTAGGTCTCTACGCAATTACAGCCGAGCGCACGCAGCTTTTTGAAAATATCGCGCCAGGTGTCCGGCAGATTGCGGAAATAATGAACGGCGCCCGAGATTATCTTTATCGGCTCACCGTCTTTGATAAATTGATTGCCTTGAATTCTGAAATCCATACTTAACTCCCGTTTTTAGGATCTTCATAGCTATTATACACGCAAGTAATGCAAATTGCAAATGTTTTCTTCAACGCGCGTGACGATAATACGTGCTGATATTGACATTGATCGGCGCATTTTATATACTAAAACTGTGAACAATAAGATTTTTTTGCATTTTTAAAAAATTTCTTATAGACGTTTTTGCTTTTTTTGACATTTATATAGTGAACGGAAAAATACTCTGCCGTTTAACTAAATATATAACTAGGAGATTGATCATGAAAAAAGCAAAAAGACTCAGCAAACTCGTGTCGTATCTATTGACTCTATGTTTTCTATTTGCAGCCCTCACTTATGCATTGCCGACATATGTGCTCGGCGAAATCGAAGCTGATTCCGGTGATGATATTTCATCTTCCTCACATGAAAATGTATTCGAAAGCAAATTGATTTTGGCTGCAGATGATGTTCCCGAAGTAATAGATTTTGCCGAAGCACAGAAAAAAGGGCACGTTTTAAGACTTCGTGAAAAAGAGCCCGATGAGCATACGGTTATTTTCCTCAACGATAACAACACCGAAACAATGTATGTTTTCGCAGAACCCATCAAATATACCGATTCAAACGGTAATATTAAAGACAAAAGCACAACTCTTTCTCTCTCGAATAACGCATATGTTACAGAGCAAAATGATATATGCGTTCGTTTTCCGAACAACGTAAACGATGGCGTTTCTGTTTCTAAGGACGGCATAAGTATATCCGTCACGCCGATATTCACACAAGGCAACGGTACTATGTCAACAGGTCTACTTGCAAACGACAACATTTCTGCGAGCGATATCGTTTCAATTGTAAGTGACAATAAAATGACATATGTTAATACATTCGGTCAAGGTGTCGACCTTCAGTACACCCCGCTTTATTCCGGCTTCAAAGAAGACATCATTCTTGATTCTTACACCGGTGTAAGCGAGTTTTCGTTTGCAGTAAAAACCAACGGACTTTATCCCGTAGAAAACGAAAACGGAAGTGTAAGCTTTTACGCTCCAGCTACAGACGCAATTAAAGCTGAAATGATGCAGGTTGTCTGCTATGATGCAAATAACCGTTTCGCTGACGGCAGTATAAGAATAACACCAGTAAAAGAAAATCAGCTGTATTTATTTACCGTAATTGCAGATGTAAATTTTCTCACCGATGAGAACACAGAATATCCTGTTTCCGTCGACCCTACAATAACGCTCAACACCGAATCTGCAATTGAAGACACCGCGGTTTATTCAGGAAAGCCAAACAATAACTATGCAAGTCACAAATACCTCAACGTAGGTTACGTAGATTCGACCTATAAGATCGGATATCTGTTTGTAAAATTCCCTACGCTTGCAAGTAATGCGGTATTCAATCAACTCAGCAGTACCGATATCACGTCCGCTACACTTTCTCTTTATACCGCAAGCGGAGGTAGCGGAGACGAGATTTTACGTTGCTTTCAGCATAATGGCTCCGCATGGGACGTTTCAACTGTAACGTATAGTAATATCACATTTGGTAGTATGCCCATGGAAATGCCGCGTCCTGACGTGCCTTCAAGCGGCGGCGCAGAAATGCAGATCAATATGCTCGCTCCTGTGCGAAACTGGGCTAACGACAGCACTATTACAACGCCAAATAAAGGTATTTTTATTGGAAATTACAATAATTCTTCCTCAAGTGAATGTAGGGATTTTTTAAGCGTTGAATATGCACAGTCTTCCTCATCCAGGGCACAATATATGCCAACATTAGAAATAACCTTTAACAGTTTCTCAAGAATTGTTGTGACAAACTACCCCACCACAATGTATACCGGCGAAACCTATGCTTGCGACGCTAAATATATAGTCGATGGGGTCGTTATAGCTACACATAACGGTACCAGTTTTACTTTTACTTCAGGTGATACCACCAAACTAACAACAACACAGGGAAATCTAAAAGGTGTATTAACTGCAAAAAAAGCCGGAACTGTTAGAGTTACCGTATCCTTCAATGGCGCAAGCACTTATTTTAATGTTCAAATACTGGCCACAGTAGTCAAAAGCGGAGCTTCGCAAGACACTTATACCATTAACAACGATCAACCAAATCCATATTGCGATATTGATGCGTATATTTCACGAGGCGCCACTAGTTACGAATATGACCAAGATATAACATATTCTATTTATTCATATGGTGATTACGATGGTGACGTTTCGGTCAACGCAAATACAGGTGTGGTCACAGTAACTCACCCCTCGGATCATAATCCTCTATTTGCCCATGAATGTGGCAGTATTACTGTTCGCGCTACATCACCTTATGCAATCAAAGATATCACAGTAGATATAGATTGTCTTGAACCTCTTGACCAAACCAGCGGTACATCACAGGTGCCGCTATATGACGGAAGATACATTAGAATAGCCTACCCATCAGAATATACTGATGATGACATAGACAATGAGATTTTTAGAGGTCTTACCGAAGTGTTTAGAAGTTTAGTCGAAGCATTCTCCCCAGAACGAACATTCGAAAAAATTGATACCAATTTTACTTTCGAAAATGGTTGGTGGCAATACGATGATCCACAGGGATATGGTTACGACCGCAGATTTTTCGAATTGATTCGAACCTCCAAAGTCGTCTTCATTACCACTCACGGAGAAACCGGAAGCATATCTATTAATACCGCGGGCAATGATGAATACAAAATATATGTAGATGATATTTTAGCACTTCATAAGGGCTATTTCAGATATTGCGATTTAATTGTACTTACATCATGCAATGGTGCAACGCCAAGTACAAACGCGATGAGTTTAGCAGAGGCTTTTTACGAACGCGGCGCAAAATGCGTCATCGGTTTCGGCTTTAGCATCAGCTATACGAATCACGAAGCATTCGAAAATGAATTTTTTAATTATGCTTTAGAGAATAATGCTACGAAAACAGTAGGTGAAATATTGGCAGAAATTAACCCTAATAACAATTTCGAAGGCGAGATTATTGTTTTCGGAGATGAAGAAATTGTACCGTTTGGAGGCTAATTATGAAAAAAATACTTTGCATAACGTTGATTGCTTTTATCTGCTTAACAGGTTGTAGCAAAGAGGTTGACCTTGATCAGTTAAAAGGAGATATCTTAATCGGTATACGCGCCGCTAAAATTCCTACAATTAAATGTGAAACTCCGGAGGAATATATCGGCAGAGGTGCCGACGCTTTCGGCCCCGATAGCGTATTCCAAGAACCACCGTTTCAAGCAGAAAACGAAACGTATGGATTTATTGAACAATACAACGTGAGTCCTCGCTGGTTATATGAAGACTACGAACGCTTAACCGGCGAAACAATTGTTGATCTTACCGGCGAGGATTCTAACGGTGTACTTCGTATTGTTTTTGGAAAAAACTCAGGCGAGATTTATTCATTGAAAAGAAACATTCAAAAAGAAGGAGAAGAAATCACACAAGAGGAAGCTCTCGACATTGCGAAATCGTTCATACAAAATACGCTCATAACGGATTATAACAAAAAATTCGACCTATCAAACTACGAACTAATCACAGCCGATAACAAAGAATCATCTCCAAACTATTATTATTTCTATTGGTTTTGGAAAAAAAACAACGTCACTTTTCATGACTTTTCCATCACCGTTTCAGAATACGGTGACGTCATTAAATTTGACGCAAGACCGATTTTCAACACAAAATTATTAAAAAAAATCCCCGATATAACCGAAGAACAATATTGCAACATTATTCACGGTATTTTAACAGACTTTTACAAACAGACCGAGGAATCGTTCGAACTGGACGTTCAGTTAAACAGATCTCAGAGAACCGCATCTGAATATGAAATCCTACGCATAGTACGACTTTTTTCACCCGAAATATATGCTATTGAAATTGACGCGAAATGGACTGTATCGACTCCCGATGGCAGAAGCGATACAGGTCAGCAGCACTTTTATCTGCCGATTGCAGATGCGGAATAAACCGATTACGCGTAGCGATAACTTAGCAAACAGCATCAAAAAGGAGAAGCATCGCGCTTCTCCTTTTGTTTTTGAAATATTAAAGCTTTTCTGCCAATTCGAGAACTAATTTTTCGGTCTTTTCCCAGCCGAGGCAGGGGTCGGTAATCGACTTACCGAAGACGTGCTCGCCGATCTTCTGGGCGCCGTCCTCGATATAGCTTTCGATCATCAAGCCCTTTACGAGCTTTTTGACGTCGTTGTTATACTTACGGCTTTCGACTATCTCGTTGGATATTCTTATCTGCTCGAGGTAGCGCTTGCCGGAGTTATTGTGGTTGGTGTCAACGATTACGCTCGGGTTTGCAAGTCCCGATGCAAGGTAAAGTTCGTTAAGCTTTACGAGGTCCTCATAGTGATAGTTGGAAACGCTCTTGCCTGCAAAGTCGACGTAGCCGCGAAGGATCGCGTGTGCATAAGGGTTGCCTGCGCTCTTTACCTCCCAGCCGCGGTAGATAAAGGTATGGCTCGCGTGTGCGGCACGGATGGAATTCATCATTACGGTAAGATCGCCGCCCGTGGGGTTCTTCATACCGACGGGAACGTCGAGGCCGCTTGCGGTAAGGCGGTGCTGCTGGTCCTCAGCCGATCTTGCACCGACTGCAACGTATGCGAGCAGGTCGGAGAGATAGCGGTGGTTTTCAGGATAAAGCATTTCGTCCGCACAAGTGAAGCCGTAGTCCTTTAGCGCGCTCATATGGAGCTCGCGGATAGCAACGATACCCTTGTACATATCGGGCTTTTCATCGGGGTCGGGCTGATGGAGCATACCCTTGTAGCCCTCGCCCGTGGTGCGGGGCTTGTTTGTATAGATTCGGGGGATTATGAATATTTTGTCCTCTACCTTATCCTGAAGCAGACGGAGTCTCGAGATATATTCGAGCACCGGCTCGCGGTGGTCTGCCGAGCAGGGACCGATAACGAGAATAAATTTATCGGACTCACCCTTGAATATCGCCTGTATCTCCTCATCACGCGCGTCCTTTGTCGCCTTCATTTCGGGACTGACGGGGTAATCCTGCTTAACCTGCTGAGGAATAGGCAGCTTGCGGAAGAATTCCATGTTCATGATTAGTGCCTCTTTTTTGCTTATTTCTTTTCTTTATTGAATTTGCGGCGGCGTGCTGTGGAAAGTCGCATCATATCGCGCATTTCCTCGCGGTCTCCGTTTTTGATAGTGTCATAAAGCTTATCGAAGGATCTGCGGTAATTATCCATCTCCTCGAGAAGCGTTTCTCTGTTTGCCAAGAACAGCTCCGACCACATTTCGTCGTTGATGTTCGCAATTCGGGTAAGATCCCTGAACGAGTCGCCGGTATAGCGCTCAAGGTCGGGCTCATCGCATGCGCACATAAGCGAAACCGCGATGCAGTGGGTAAGCTGAGACAGAAACGCGATCATTTTGTCGTGCTTCTTGGGGCTGAGCACAGATATCTCACGGAAGCCGAGCGTCTCGCCCAGATCGCCGCAAAGCTCTACCGTATCGAGAGAATTTTGCTCGGTCGGGACAACAATGTAGTTGGCGTTTTTGAATATCGACTCGTCGGCGAATTCCACACCCGCGGTCTCCTTGCCCGCCATAGGGTGAGCAGCTATAAACTCTACCCCCTGCGGAAGCATGGACTGTATCTCGTAAACTATGCATTCCTTTACGCCGGTAACGTCGGTGATAACCGTCTTCGGTGCGATAAGATGCCCGTACTGCTTTATCCAATCGACGAAAATATGAGGATACAGGGCGAAGACGATTATATCCGCTTCTTTTATGAGCGACTCGTCAACGAACGAGGAGCCCTTGGTTATCAGATCGTGCTCGACAGCGTAGTCGATGGTCGACTGCTTTCTGGTGATCGCGGTCACGTAATATCCCTGCCGCGTAAGGCTTTGAGCATAGCTACCGCCCAAAAGACCGAGGCCAACGATCAATATTTTTTTAGATTTATCAAGTTTCATATCCGTTCCAGCTTAACGTTTAATTTTTCTATATCGTCAAAGAAGCCCCTATAGCTCTTTCCGCAAGCCTCGGCATCCTTGATCTCGCCGCCCGTAAGCGTGCAGAGCACGGCAAGCGACATAACTATGCGATGATCGTTATGGGCATCGAGTACTTCGGTCGGGGTCTTCAGCTCGGCGTCGCAAACGCTAACGCTGTTTTCCTTGACGATGACGGGAACACCGAATTTTGCAAGCTCAGTCGCCATTGCCTCGGCACGGTCGCTTTCTTTGATCTTAAGTCTTGCCGTGCCCGTAAACTCGGCGCCGCCCTTTGCCGAAGCCACGGCAAAAAGGATGGGTGCCAGATCGGGGCAATCGGACAGATCGAAGTGTCTCTCCCCTCTTTCCATCGCCGCGAAAATATCCTTATAAACCCTGTCGCCCTGATGGGTCGAGTCGGAGATGCCGTTAACCGTGACGTCGCCGCCGAGGAAGTCAAGCGCCTGCAGGAACGCCGCATTCGAGCAATCACTCTCGACCGTATATTCGCTGCTTTGGTACCTTTGGTTACCGAGTATCACGAATCGATTCCCGTTGCGGGTGACCTTAATGCCAAATTCGGCTAGCGTATCAAGCGTCAGATCGACGTATGATGCGCTTTCGAACTTACCGGTGACCTCGATTATGCTGACACCGTCGAGCAGAGGGAGCGCAAAAAGCAGACCCGTTATGAACTGGCTCGAAATATCGCCGGGAACCTTATAAATACCGCTCTTCAGCTTTCCGCATAGAGTAACGGAATTTTTGGATTTCTCAAAGAGGATGCCCTGCTCGCGGCAGATGTCCTCGTAAACTCCGAGAGGTCGCTCGAAAAGCCGTTCCGCACCGCGAAGCGTGATCCTTTTTCCGCAAAGCAGGCAAAGAGGAATCAGGAAGCGAAGCGTGCTTCCGCTTTCGACGCAGTCGAGCTCGGTATCGGTTTTCGGATCAAACGGGTTGAAATTGCCTATCTTGACCTTCAAGCCGTGAACGCAGATGTCGGCTCCGAGATTGCAAAGACAATTAAGCGTCGCACCGACGTCCCCCGACTGATGTCCGCCGAAGACGTTATAAAGCGTACTTCCGCCCGAGAGTGCTCCGCAGATCAGGGCGCGGTGCGACAGACTTTTTGAGGGCGGCGCGGTTATTTCACCGCTTGCCCTCGAGGGGTATATTTTGACGTTCATAATTACTCTCCAAGCAGAAAATCGATAGCCTCGGTATATCCGTCGAAGCCATGTCCGCATATGGTTTTTTGACAGTAAGCGCGAACGTAGCTTATCTGTCTGAAATCCTCGCGCTTGGACATGTCGGAGATATGTACCTCGACTGTCGGAATGCTGACCGACTTAAGCGCATCGAGGATCGCGACGCTTGTGTGAGTATACGCCGCGGGGTTGATGACAATGCCGTCGGTATTACCGTAGGCAGACTGTATCTTATCGACGATATCGCCCTCGTGGTTCGATTGAAAGAGCTCGATTTCGATGCCTCTGTCGTTGGCGTGTGCGCGTATTTTATCGCAAAGATCGGCATAGGTGGAATTGCCGTATACCGACGGCTCGCGAATGCCGAGCATATTGATGTTCGGCCCGTTAATTACAAGAATTTTCATATTTAAGATCCTCCAGGATCGCATTTGCATTTAACTGCTTACCGTCGACTGCGACTATTCGCTTATCACAGCAGGAGCAATATATTTCGTAGCGTTCGTCATAACGCTTCTTAAGGCTTTCGTACGTCGAAGAAAGCGGTCTGTCGCTCGTGATGCAAAGATGCTCTATATCACGGTCAAGGAAATAAATCCTGCCGTTCGAACGAAGATTATCGATATTTTCTTTTCTCAGAATCGCACCGCCGCCGGTGGAAATAACTCGAGACTGAAGCTTCGAAACGTCTTTAATTACCTCGGACTCGATATCGCGGAACGCAGGCTCGCCCGATTCGGTGATGATCTCGTTGGGAGTTCTTCCGGTACGTGCTTGGATCTCCTTGTCGGTATCGACGAATTCAAAGCCGAGTGCCTCGGCAATGAGCCTGCCGGTGCTTGTTTTTCCACAGCCCGGCATTCCGACGATAACGACGTTTTGCTTCGCAGCGAGCATATCGCGGAATATTTCGTCGACACGCTCCTTTTCGACCGTCTTATCGACAAAAAGCTCAGCCGCATACGCCGCCTGTGCGACGAGCATATACAGCCCACCGACCGCCTTGACGCCTTTATTCAGCGCATCTGTAACAAGCTTACTTCTCAACGGATTGTACACGGCGTCGACAACAGCCTCAAGTCTCGGGTAATCGTTCACGTCAACCGCCGCAACGCCTGTTTCGGGAAACATTCCGCAGGGCGTCGTGTTTATTATGACCTCGGCATCGGAATGTAACGTTCGTGCATTTTCATACGTTATGCAACCGTCCCTACCGCTGCGCGAAACGCGATAAGCGTCTACACAGCCAAGCTCACGTGCAACGAACATAGCGGTCTTTGAGGTACCACCGCTGCCGAGAACAAGAAACTTTTTACCCGAAAGCTCGATCCCCTCACGTCTTATCATCGCGAGCATTCCCATGAAGTCGGTATTGTAGCCGTAAAGCTTGCCTCCGCGTTTCACAACGGTGTTTACAGCGCCTATCTCCAACGCCTTGGGGTTGACATAATCAAGAAACGGAATGACCGCCTCCTTGTAAGGTATCGTCACGTTTATCGCATCGAACTCGCGTGTTTTCAGGAATTCATCAAGAGAGTCGCGACTTATCGCCTTCAGCTCGTAATCGTAGCCGAAGAGTCTTTTGTGAATATCCGCAGAAAAGCTGTGACCTACTCTCTCGGCTATTAATCCGTATTTCATTTTGCCAACCAGTCCGTTCCGTATTTACCCGAAAGCGCGTCGGCAATTACCAAGGCGGTGACGCAATCGACGACTATACGTGCACGGTGTACGATGCAAGGATCGTGTCTTCCCGCAGCAGAAAGCGTCGCGCTTTCTATGTTTACATAATCAATTGTTTCCTGTTCCTTGGATATGGTGGGAGTGGGCTTTACTGCAGATCTGAAAACTATGGGCATTCCGTTCGTGATGCCGCCGTTTATGCCGCCTGCATTGTTGGTCTTGGTGCAAACCCTGCCGGACTCGATACAGAACGCATCGTTTGCCTCGGAGCCGCGCATTCTTGCAAATTCAAAGCCCGCGCCGAATTCTATTCCCTTGATAGCCGGAATCGAGAAGACCGCGTGGGATATCATACCCTCGAGAGTGTCGAACCAGGGCTCGCCGATGCCTGCGTCAAGACCTACGACCGCGGTTTCGAGCACTCCGCCGACTGAGTCGCCTTCCGACCTTGCATCAAGTATCCTTGCTTTCATTGCGTCTGCCTTTTCGGTATCGAGCACGGCAAATTCCATGCCGCTCAACACCTTAATATCATCGCAAATATCGCCAAAATCTCTATCACTCACGCCCGCACATTCCTTTACGTGTGTGCCGATAAAAATGCCTTTTCTGTTCAGCGCGGGGATCAATATGCCGCCTGCGGCTACAAGCGCTGCGGTTATCCTGCCGCTGAAATGTCCGCCGCCGCGATAATCCTCGTACCCGCTATATCTGACGTGTGCGGTATAGTCTGCATGAGAAGGACGTGCAAGGCGAGCCATAGCGCCGTAATCGGCAGATCGAGTGTCCTTGTTGGGTATCGTTATGCATATCGGTGTGCCGGTGGTACGTCCGTTGAACACGCCGCTGAGTATTTCGAATTTATCCTCTTCTCTTCTCGCCGTCGAGATCGCGCCGGCGGGTCTGCGAAGAGAAAGCAGTCTTGATATCTCGTCTTCGTTCACCTCAAGCCCCGAGGCGATGCCGTCGATAACGCAGCCTATGGCATTACCGTGGCTTTCGCCGAACAGTGTGAGGGTTACGTTATTACCGAAAGTATTCTTCATCAGCGAATAACCTCTCTGATCGTTTTTTCGTATTCATCGAACGCCATTTTTCGGAATTCAAAGCTGCCGATTTCGTTAACGTAAACTACCGTAATATCCTTACCCGTAAGCTTTTTATCGTGTGAGCAGGCGTCTATGAGCGCGTCGACGCTTTCGCCGCCAAGCTCGTAAGGAAGCTCGAGCTTCTTAAGCACGGGAATAAGCCTTTCCCTGACAGCCTGCGAGCACATAGGCACCATACCTATTGCGACGCATTCGCCGTGGTAGTAGTTTTCCATGCCGTTGGCAGTCTCTACAGCGTGTGCAAGAGTGTGTCCGAAATTCAACACTCTGCGGAGGCCCGATTCCTTTTCATCCTCCTCTACAACGCTTTTCTTAATCATCAGCGAGCGCTCGATGATCGTATCGATCGCTTCGTCAACGTCAGCATTTTCAAATATATCAAAAAGAGTCGCGTCGCTAGTCAACGACATCTTCAGCGCCTCGGAAAGACCGTTGGAGACCTGACGCTTCGGAAGCGTTTTAAGCGTTTCGGGGTCGATTATGACCTTCTTCGGCGGATAAAACGCACCGACTATATTTTTTATGCCCATAAAATCAACAGCGGTCTTACCGCCGATGGAGGAATCCACCTGCGATAACAGCGTCGTGGGGATATTTATAAAATCTATTCCGCGCATATACGCACTTGCGGTGAAGCCCGCAAGGTCTCCGACAACACCGCCGCCGACCGCTATTACTCTGTCGGAGCGGGTAAAGCCGTATTCGACGAGCTTAGAAAGCAGATGCTTAAAGCTATCGAGAGTTTTTGATGCCTCACCCTGCTCTATCGTAACGGTGTATGCGCTTTCGCATTTCTCGGCAACCGACTCTGCATACCGAGACGGAACCCCGCTGTCGGTGACGACCAGCGTTTTACCCGAAAGGCAGAGGTACTCTTCTATTTTGCCGATTGCGCCTCTTTCGAGGATTATATCGTATCCGCCCGTCGAGGTTTTTACCGGAATTATCATTATGAACGCTCCAATTCGCTAAATTTTGATTTCCTTTTCGTAGCTTGCGATTATCTTTACGCTGCTGCAGCAGGAGCTGAGATCGGCAAGCATCGCCTTTCCCTCGAACGTTCCGAGGTTACCGTCGCCCTCTGCATAGAAGTAATATTCCCAGTTAAGATCCTTTGTGGGACGGCTCTTAAGCGCACGGAGATTAAAGCCGTGCTCGCCGATGACCGAAACGGCACGACCGAGCGAGCCTGCCGTATTGTTAACCGTAAAGAGCATAATGAAGTGCTTGTCGTTTGCGGCGAAATCGCGGTGATTACGTGAAAATACGGCGAATCTCGTGGTGTTGTTTCCGCTTTCGTTGATTCTGCCCTCGAGCTTGACGAGCCCGAACTTCTCCGCAGCCTCCTCACTTCCGATCGCGGCAAGATTCTTCCTCCCCGATTCGGCAACCACCTTTGCGGCAACCGCGGTATTGACCGCCTCGACCGGCTCAAAGCCGTGCTTTTCAATATATTGGGCACACTGACCCAGAGCCTGAGGATGAGAAATGACCTGCTCGATATCTTCGATCGTGCTGCCCTTCGGTCCGAGAAGATTTTGAACTATTTCCGCTTCATAAACTCCATTTATGTACAAAGCACCGAAGAAGGCGAGATCAAGCACCTTGCCGACGTCTCCGTTGAAGCTGTTTTCTACGGGAAGCAGGGCGCAATCGCATTCACCCGAAAGCGCCGCATTATATGCCGCCGCGAAATCGGGATATCCTATGCAAGTGGCATCGGGGAAAATCTTCTCCGCCGCAATGTTAGCAAACGCGCCGACGACGCCGCTGTATGCAACTCGCATACCGTCGAGAAGTCTATGCTGATATCGCTTGGAAACCTCAATGTTATTTCTCAGAAAATCCACGTAATAGGAACGGTAATCGTCGTTTTCGACTATTTCGGAGTTCTTTGCGATTATATCCGCCTCTCTGCCGAGGTCGTCAACGGGAAGCCCGTGCTCCTTTTTGTAATGCGCAACCATTCTTACCGCGTCCATACGCTGCTCAAACAGCTTCGCCATTTCCCTATCGGTCGCGTTGATAATATTCCGTGCCTTATCCAGTTCGGTCATAATGCTCTCCTTCAAAATAAAAAATCCGCCATCATATGCTTCAAAAGAGCATAGCGGATGCGGACTGCCGTTTGTAGTGAACCTTGCTTACGCGTTCAGAGCAGACGAGCAGTCCTTTATAAAATAATAAAAGTATGCGTTAAAGAACATCTCGTGTACTCCTTTCGTGAAAACTAAGATGCGTTCATAATAGTACTTTTTTTGCAATTTGTCAATAGTAAATTGCAATTTTATGAGCGTTTATTCCATAATAATCCTATTATTTTCATAATTTTTGCAATTTTGTAACCTCCAATACACCATTTAAGTCCTTACGCTCTTGATTTTTATGCAGATATATAGTATAATCGATATAAGAATTCCTTTAAGAAAGCGAGGCAGTAAGATGAAGTATTCCGACATCACTCCTTATATTGCCGAAATGGCGGAGATCTCAAACCGCAACAATCATATAGAGCCTTCAATGTACGTCCATCACTGCGTAAACAAGGGCTTGCGCGATATGAACGGCAACGGCGTCGTTACCGGACTTACCGAAATATCAAAGATCAAGGCAAAGGCCACCGACGAAAACGGCGCGGTCATCCCCTGCGACGGTCAGCTTTGCTACCGCGGTATCGACGTGCGCGATCTTGTCAAGGGCTTCCAATCCGATGACCGTTTCGGATTTGAGGAGACGGTTTATCTACTTCTGTTTTCCGAGCTCCCCAACAAGGAACAGCTTGCGCGCTTTTCCAAGGAACTGACAAAATACCGCAGTCTTCCGAAATCGTTCGTACGCGATATGATACTCAAGGCACCCGGCAAGGATATGATGAATATCCTTTCGAGATGTGTGCTTGCGCTTTACGCTTACGACGATAATCCCGACGACATTTCGATACCCAACGTGCTGAGACAGAGCATGCAGCTCATTGCCATGTTCCCGCTTCTTGCCGTCTACGGTTATCAGTCCTACAGGCACTATCACCGCGGAAAGAGCCTTCACATACGTCTCCCGAAGCCTCAGTTCTCGACTGCCGAAAACCTTTTACATATCCTTCGTAAGGACGGCACCTTTACCGACCTTGAGGCTAAGATACTGGACCTTGCAATGGTGCTTCATGCAGAGCACGGCGGCGGTAACAACTCGACCTTTACCACCCACGTCGTCACCTCCTCGGGAACCGACACGTACTCATCGGTTGCTGCGGCGCTCGGCTCGCTCAAGGGACCGCGTCACGGCGGCGCAAACATCAAGGTCGTTAAGATGTTCGAGGATATGAAAAAGAGCATCAACGTCAAGAAGAAGGGCGAGATCGAGGATTACCTGAAGAAGCTTCTCGACAAGCAGGCGTTTGACAACGCGGGTCTTATCTACGGTATGGGACACGCAGTATATTCTCTGTCCGACCCCAGATCCGATATTCTTAAGGAATGTGCGAAGATGCTTTCCAAGGAAAAGGGCCGCGAGGAGGAATACGCGCTTTACGAAACTGTAGCCAAGATGGCACCCGAGCTTATCGCAGAAAAGCGCAAGATGTATAAGGGTGTCAGCGCGAACGTCGACTTTTACTCGGGACTTATTTATAAGATGCTCAACCTACCGAACGAGCTTTACACCCCGATCTTCGCAGTATCGCGCATCGCAGGCTGGTCGGCGCACCGCATCGAGGAGATACAGAACGCGGGCAAGATAATAAGACCCGCGTATATCAGCGTCATCGACGACAGAAAGTATATTCCGCTGAACGAAAGATAAAGAAATTTCCGTTCTGTTTTACACAGAGCGGAAATTTTCTGTTTCTATTAATAAATTTGTAAAAATATAGTGATTTTTTGTTTTTGTTGTGCTATAATAGAAGCATCACAGCAATACGAGGCTTGCTTATGAACATCATCCATATGAAATACGCCGTTGAGGTTGCAAAATTCGGCTCGATCAACAAAGCGAGTGAAAGCCTCAGCATGGCTCAGCCGAACATAAGCCGCGCGATAAAGGACCTTGAGGCCGATATCGGAATAATAATATTCGACCGATCGGCAAAGGGCATGAACCTCACACCCGAGGGAAAGGATTTTATCGCAAGGGCGCAGAATATCCTCAATCAGATCAACGATCTCGAATACGTTTATCGCGGCGGACTTCCCAACAAGCAAAAGTTTTCGATATCGGCACCGAGAGCAGGATATATCGCAGAGGCATTCGCGGAGTTTTCCAAGTCGATAGATGCCCCTCACGCCGAAATCGTGCTTGATGAGACCGGCACCTTCAACACCATCAAAAAGGTTATCTCCTCAGACTGCAAGCTCGGCATAATCCGCTATGAGGTTGCGGCAGATGCATACTTCAAGGAGATGCTCGAGAAAAACGAGCTCGAGTACAGATCGATATCGACCTTCAAATACGCTGTTATAGCAAGCAAAAACGGTCCGCTTGCAGGTATGGATACAGTCCGCGAGTCCGAGCTTCACGGCTTGGTGCAGGTAACCCACAATTCTCCTTATGAAGCTACACTCACAGCGAGCGATGCCCCTCCCAAGGAAGAAACCCGCAAGTGTGCCGACAGATCGGTATACGTGCTCGACAGCGCGGCTCAGCTCGAATTGCTTTCCGAAAACACCGAAAGCTTTATGTGGGTCTCCCCTGCTCCGAAAAAGCTGCTTGACAGGTATGGGCTTATACAGCTTAAGAGCGACAGCAAAAAGACCTATATCGACGTATTGATATATCGCAAGGGTTACAAGCTGAGCGAGCTTGACGAAAGATTCGTTTCGGCTCTTGAATCCGCGAGCATCGCGCTTAAATAAACTTAAAACACTGCAACAGGCATTCGTTTTGCCCGCTGCAGTGTTTTTTCTGTCAGAACTCGCTTACTGCAGTAGCCTCAGTCAGCTCCGCCGCATCGTATCTTTTGTTAATGAAATATACGAACAGATTAGTACATACGCACAGCAGATTGAAGAGATATGCTATAAGCACGTAATTAACGTTTCCGCTCACCACCTTTGCGGTTATTCCGGCAACGTAGCCTACGATTATCAGCAAAATAAACTGAAGGCTCATGGATTTCGCCGTTTTCGAGCGTATATTCTTGACCACGGAAATCGGCCAGGACGCACCAAAGCAAAGCAACATCAAAGTTTCCAAAATTTCCTGCATAACATCAGCACCTCACATTCTTTTGCTATATAATACCATTGACAAACGATAATGTCCAATATATAATTAAGCCGTATTCTATAACATTTTTGTTATGATTGGAGAAGCTATGGAGATTACAGAGATCAGATACTTTTTAGAGGTAGCCGAAACACAGCACATAACCGCAAGCGCCGAAAGGCTTCATATCGCACAGCCTGCGCTTTCCAGATCGATACATAAGCTTGAAAAATCCCTCGGGGTCAAGCTTTTCGAATCCAAGGGACGCAACATTGTGCTGACCGAAAGCGGGAAATATTTGCAGGAAAAGCTGAAGCCGATACTGTGCCGGCTTGATGAATTGCCCGAGGACTTAAAAAGAATAGCGAAGCTGCAGGACGAGACTATTCATCTCAACGTGCTTGCCGCCTCTCCTTTCATCACGAGCGCAATAATAGAATACAAGAGCAGGCACGAAAACCTGAATTTCCAGCTGCTGCAGAACAGCGAAAGTGATATTTTCGACATCGAGATAACGACTCGGGCGGGGTACACCAAGACCGCAGAGGAAAAGCAGAACAGGTTCGTGTGCAACGAAAAGATATTCCTCGCGGTTCCGAAAAACGACTATTTTCGCAGCAAAAGCAGCATTTCGCTTAAAGAAGCGGGCGAATTCGGCTTTATACGCGTTTCGGGAGCACGACAGTTCGGAAGCATTTGCGACAGATTCTGCAGAAATGCCGAGATCACACCGAGAATCATATTCGAGAGCGATAACCTTACCGCCGTACGGAATATGATCGCAGCGAATATGGGCGTCGGTTTCTGGCCCGAATTCACTTGGGGCAGGCTCGACAGCGACAGCGTAAAGCTGCTTGAGATAACCGATCCGTCCTGCAGCAGAGATCTGATCATCAACTATAATCAAAGACGTGCGGACGGTAAAAAAACAGTCGATTTTTTCAATTTTTTAATGGCTTACTGCAACGAACAGAAGCTCGAGGTCGCAGAATGCCGATAACCGCAAAACCAGACATTATGTAAATCGCCGAAAGTGCCTGTATTTATGCTGTGTTTCAAATTCGTTACAGGGTATATCAATACACATAATATCGATATACAAAATTCATAATTCCCAAACGGCGATTTTTTTGATAGAATATTGTCGATAAACTGCGGCGTTATGGGCTTTTACGGTCTTAACGTTCGCATAAGCCCGCGGGCATCACATTTCGAAACGGAGGAAAGCGTGTGAAGCAGACTGCTGTTATGAGATCCACACTCGGCAGACTTCCTGCATATCTGCAGTATTTAAGAAGTCTTGACCGTGAAGAAAACGCGAATATTTCCGCAACGGTCATCGCAAAGGCGCTCGGCCTCGGCGAGGTACAGGTGCGCAAGGATCTGAGTGCTGTCAGCGGAGCGGGGCGGCCCAAGCTCGGCTATCACACTAACGACCTTATCAAGAGGCTTGAGGAGGTGCTCGGACAGTACTCGCTCGCAAAGGCTGTAATAGTCGGTGCGGGCAGACTCGGAAACGCGCTTCTCGGCTACAATGGGTTCGCCGATTACGGTCTGGAGATCTCGGCGGCATTTGATTCGGATCCCTCGAAGCTTAACGACACCAACGCAGGCAAGGCTGTATATCCCCTCTCGATGCTTGAGGAATACTGCAAGCGCGAGGATATCAAGATCGCCGTCATAACCGTTCCCGCTGTCGCGGCGCAGGATATTTGCGACAGACTCGTGGCGTGCGGCATCGATGCGATACTCAATTTCGCACCCTGCACTCTGAGCGTCCCGGATAACGTCATCCTGCAAAACGAAAACCTTGCTCTTTCCCTGGCACATCTGAAGCATCAGATGGACAACAAACAGTAATTTTAAATTTTAACATATTAAGGAGTATTCACCGTGAAAGTAACCATTTGCATCGGAAGTTCTTGTCATCTCAAAGGCTCTCGTCAGGTCGTAGAGTCGCTTCAAAAGCTTGTAGCTGACAACAAATTGGAAGACAAGGTCGAGCTCAGCGGCACCTTCTGCATCGGAAAATGTCAGCAGGGAGTCTGCGTTAACGTAGACGACGAGTTTTTCTCGGTAAGCCCCGAAACCGTAAACGAGTTCTTCAACACTCAGATACTCGCCAAGGTATAATCCCATCACCCCGCAAAACAACCAAGGAGGGATTTTATGCCAAACTGTCTTACGCTGAAAAAATCCAACTGTAAAAACTGTTATAAATGCATCAGGTACTGTCCCGTCAAGGCGATCCGCTTTTCGGGAAACCAGGCGCATATAATCGGCAACGAATGCATCCTTTGCGGACATTGCTTTGTCGTATGTCCCCAGAACGCTAAGGAGATCGTTAACGAAACCGAAAAGGTACGCGTTCTTCTCCAAAGCGGCGATCCCGTGATCGTAAGCCTCGCACCTTCGTTCATTGCGAACTATGAGGGCGTGGGCATCAAGTCGATGCGCGAGGCTCTTAAGAAGCTCGGTTTTTACGACGTTGAGGAAACTGCCATCGGCGCTACGATGGTCAAAAACGAATATGAAAGAATACTGCGCGAGGAAAACCGCGATATCGTCATCGCGTCCTGCTGTCACTCGATAAACCTTCTTATCCAGAAGCACTTCCCGCGTATGCTCCCCTATCTTGCAGACGTTGTTTCACCCATGCAGGCACACTGCAAGGATATCAAGTCGCGCTTCCCCAATGCAAAGACCGTGTTTATCGGTCCCTGTGTTGCAAAGAAGGATGAGGCTGAGCATTACGAGGGCATCGTTGATGCGGTGCTCACCTTTGAGGAGCTTACCGAATGGCTCAATAAGGAAAGCATCGAGCTCAAGCAGGAGATATTCCCCAACGAAAACAGCCGTGCAAGATTTTTCCCGACAACCGGCGGTATTCTCAAAACCATGAAGCAGGACGCACCCGGATATACCTATATGGCTATTGACGGCGTCTCAAACTGCATACAGGCACTCAAGGACATCGAAAAGGGCAACGTACACAAATGCTTCATCGAAATGTCCGCGTGCGTGGGCAGCTGTGTTGGCGGACCTATTATGGAAAAGCTTCACAAGAGCTCCAGCACCATAAGAGACTATATGGCTGTTGCAAGCTTCGCGGGCACGAAGGACTTCGAGGTCGATCAACCCGATATGCTTACCATGAAGAAGCATTTCGAGTTCATCGAACAGCGCTCTCCGATACCTACCGAGGACGAGATTTGCGAAATACTTCAGCAGATGGGCAAGTTCAAGCCCTCTCAGGAGCTCAACTGCGGCTCCTGCGGATACGATACCTGCCGCGACAAGGCAGTTGCTATCTATCAGGGAAAGGCGGAGATTTCCATGTGTCTCCCCTTCCTTAAGGACAAAGCCGAAAGCTTCTCGGACACCATCGTCAAGAACACGCCCAACGGTCTGTTCGTTCTGAATGACAAGATGGAGGTACAGTCCATCAACAACGCCGCGCTCAAGATAATGAATCTGCGCTCCGCCAAGGACGTCCTCGGTGATCAGGTAGTACGCATACTCGATCCCGGCGTGTTCATGAGCGTTCAACGCACGGGCAAGGGCGTATATAACGAACGAGTTTATCTTGCCGAATACGACAGATACGTCGAGCAGACGGTCGTACCCGACAAGGAAAGCCATATGCTCATATGCATTATGCGTGACGTGACCGATGAAGAGCACGAGAGAGACAGAAAAGAATCAATAAGCCGTCAGACAGTAGAGGTTGCCGACAAGGTCGTTGAAAAGCAGATGAGAATCGTTCAGGAGATCGCATCGCTTCTCGGCGAAACGGCTGCCGAAACAAAGATCGCCTTGGCAAAGCTCAAGGAATCGATCACCGACGACAACGATTAACGGCTTGAAACAGGAGATATTATAAATGAGAAAGTTTGATACAAAGGTACAGCACCTCAAATATAAGGTGCTGCGCGAGGTGGCAAGGCACGCCTGGGACGACAGTCTATACGATAAAATCTTGGACATACCTTCCATTATTTCCCCGGGTAAGACTCCCACGATGCGTTGCTGTGTATACAAGGAACGCGCGATACTCACCGAAAGAGTAAAGCTTGCCATGGGCGGCGATAAGTCGAATCCCAACGTCATCGAGGTAATCGACATTGCCTGCGATGAATGCCCTGCAGCGGGATATGAGGTCACCGACTCCTGCCGCGGCTGTCTCGCTCACAGATGCGAGGACGTATGCAAGCGCGGCGCGATCACCTTCGACCAGTACCACGTCGCACATATCGACAAGTCCAAGTGCGTCGAGTGCGGTCAGTGTGCAAAGGTCTGCCCCTTCAGCGCTATCGCAAACCGCAAGCGTCCCTGTCAGAACGCTTGTAAGGTTAAGGCAATCTCGATCAACAGCAACAACGCCGCGCACATCGACAACAGTAAGTGCATATCCTGCGGCGCCTGTGTATATCAGTGCCCTTGGGGTGCGATTTCCGAAAAGTCGTTCATTCTCGACGTTATCGCGACACTCAAGGCAAGCAAGAGCGGAAACAACAAGGTCTATGCGGTAGTTGCACCCACCATCTCGAGCCAGTTCACCTATGCTAAGCTCGGACAGGTCATCACCGGTCTCAAGGAGCTCGGCTTCCACACGGTTATCGAGGCGGCTCTCGGCGCGGATATGGTCGCGCTCAGCGAATCGAAGGAGCTTGTGGAAAAGGGATTCCTCACCAGCTCGTGCTGTCCAGCGTTCGTAATGTACATCCAGAAGACCTTCCCCGAGCTCGTGCCCTTCATTTCGCACAACCCCTCGCCTATGACTGCGATCTCCGAGCACATAAAGAAGATGGACCCCACCGCGAAGGTCGTATTCATCGGTCCCTGCACGGCTAAGAAGATGGAATTCCAGCTTGACAGCGTTAAGCCGTTCGTCGATTCGGTCATCACCTTCGAGGAGCTTCAGGCACTGTTCGACAGCAAGGGCGTCGACATCACCGAGCTTGACGAGGGCGTGCTCGATAACGCTTCTTACTTCGGTCGTATCTTTGCTCGCTGCGGCGGCCTGTCAGACGCGGTAACCGAGGCTCTCAAGGAGCAGGGCATCGAGGACTTCGTGCTCAAGGCGTTCGCCTGCGACGGCATCGAGGAATGCCGCACGGCGCTTCTCAAGAAGAGCAAGAACGTGCTTGACGCAAACTTCATCGAGGGTATGGCGTGCGTAGGCGGCTGTATCGGCGGCGCCGGCTGTCTCACCCACGGCGAAAAGAACAAGTCCGAGGTCGACAAATACGGCAGAGAGGCATTGGAAAAGACCATTCTCGACGCTACCAGCGTTCTCAATATGTAATATTATATATAATTGAAAGTATCACTGCAAAAAGAATTACTGTAATATAAAGGAGCTTACTATGACTAAGATCACTATTATCGGTACCGGCAGCGTCGGTTCCACCATCGCTTACACCCTCACCGTTCAGGGTATCGCATCCGAAATCGTCATGATCGATATCAACGGCGAAAAGGCAATGGGCGAAGCGCTCGACATCCGTCAGGGCACCCCCTTCTGTCATCCCTGCACCATCTACGCAGGCAGCTATTCCGACGCAGCAGGCTCGGACATCGTCATTCTCACCTCCGGCGTTGCAAGAAAGCCCGGTCAGTCGAGACTTGACCTTGCTCAGATCAACGTTAACATCACCAAGCAGATCATTCCCGAGATCACCAAGTATGCACCCGATGCAACTTACGTTATCGTAAGCAATCCCGTTGATATTCTTACCTACACCTTCTGCAAGTACTCGGGACTTCCCCAGGAACGCATCATTGGCTCGGGCACTATTCTCGACACCTCGAGACTTCGCTCGAGAATCTCCGAATACTATCAGGTCAACCAGCAGAACGTTCACGCATACGTGCTCGGTGAGCACGGCGACAGTTGCTTCGTTCCCTGGTCGCTCGCTAACATCAGTAACGTTCCCGTTAAGGATTACCGCGACTCCGTCCTCGGCACCGAGGGCGTATATCCCGAGCTCAACGAAGCTGAGGTCGAGGAATACGTTCGCAAGTCCGGCGCACGCGTTATCCAGCGTAAGGGTGCGACCTTCTATGCGGTATCCATCTCTGTTTGCCGCGTAGTAAAGGCTCTTCTTTCGGGCATCGATACCACTCTAACCGTTTCCACCATGTGCAACGGCGAATACGGTATCGACGACGTTTGCCTCTCGCTTCTTAGCGTAGTCGGCAACAAGGGTGCACACGGCAAGGTCCTCCTTCCCTTGAACGACAAGGAAATCCAGCTTCTCCACAACAGTGCAAACGCGCTCAAGGAAGTTATCAACGCTATCGAGTTTTAATAGATATTGAAAGGAAGCATCAGAAATGGAATACCGCATAGAACACGATTCCATGGGCGAAATGAAGGTCCCTGCCGACAGACTTTGGGCGGCACAGACTCAGAGAAGCCATGAGAATTTCGAAATCGGCGTAGGTATCGAAACCATGCCCGCCGAAATCATCCACGCCTTCGGTGTACTCAAAAAGGCTGCCGCCATCACCAACAACGCTCTCAAGCCCGAAAAGATGACCGACGAAAAGCTCGGAGCACTCAAGCAGGCTTGCGATGAGGTTATGGCAGGCACGCTCAACAGCCACTTCCCTCTCGTTGTCTGGCAGACCGGCTCGGGCACTCAGTCCAACATGAACTCGAACGAGGTTATTGCCAACCGTTCGAATCAGATACTCGGCAAAAAGCTTCTTCATCCCAACGATGACGTTAATATGAGCCAGTCGTCCAACGACACCTTCCCCACCGCAATGCACATTGCGGCTGTCATCGCACTTGAGGATAAGCTTATCCCCGCGGCAGAAAGGCTCATCGAGACCTTTATCCGTCTCGAAGCAGAAAACGAGGGCATCGTTAAGAGCGGCAGAACCCATCTTCAGGATGCTACCCCCATTAAGTTCAGTCAGGAAATCAGCGGCTGGAGATCCAGCCTTCAGAAGGACGTTGAGCTCATCAAGCGCTCTATCGATCCCCTTCGCGAGCTTGCGCTCGGCGGCACCGCAGTAGGCACCGGCCTCAACGCGCCCAAGGGCTTTGCCGAAAGAGTTGCAGAGGAAGTCAGCAACATCACCGGCAAGAAATTCATCACCGCAGAAAACAAGTTCCACTCGCTCACCTCGAAGGACGAGCTTGTATTCGCGCACGGTGCTATCAAGGCTCTCGCTTGCGATATGATGAAGATAGCCAACGACGTTCGTTGGCTCGCTTCCGGCCCCAGAGACGGCTTGGGCGAGATCTTTATTCCCGAAAACGAGCCCGGCTCCTCGATTATGCCCGGCAAGGTCAACCCCACTCAGTGTGAGGCTGTTACCATGGTTGCCGTTCAGGTCATGGGCAACGACGTTGCCGTCAGCATGGCTGCTTCGCAGGGCAACTTCGAGCTTAACGTATTTATGCCCGTTTGCATCTACAACTTCCTCCAGTCGGCAAGACTTCTTGCAGAGGCTATCGTTTCCTTCAACGACAAGTGCGCTGTAGGCATCGTTGCAAACAGAGAAAAGATGCATCACAACCTTCACAACTCTCTTATGCTCGTTACCGCGCTTAACCCCTACATCGGTTACGAAAACGCTGCAAAGACCGCAAAGAAGGCATACAAGGACAACATCTCGCTTAAGGAAGCCTGCGTAGAGCTCGGATTCCTTACCGCGGAACGCTTTGACGAGGTATTCCACCCCGAAGAAATGGCTTAATTGCCGTATTCAAGGCTGATACAAAATATTTTAAAACTTACCGGAGGTAAAATATGAAGTTCAGTTATTTCCCCGGATGTACTCTTAAGAACAAGGCGAAGGATCTTGATATATACGCAAGAAAGTGCGCCGAGGTCTTGGGTGTCACTCTGGAAGAAATAGAAAACTGGCAATGCTGCGGCGGCGTATTCACTACCGCCAAGGATGAGGTTGCCACCAAGCTTTCTTCGGTCCGTATCCTTAAGGACGCTCAGAAGAACAACTTAGACCTTGTAACCGTCTGCTCTGCCTGCCACAACGTTGTCAAGCAGACCAACTACGCAATGCAGAACGACGCCGAATTTGCAAGCAAGGTCAACAGATATATGGCTGAGGACGAGTACAACGGTGAAACCAAGATCTACCATTATCTTGAGCTTATCCGTGACGTTATCGGCTATGACAAGGTCAAGGAATGTGTCGTTAATCCCCTTGCAGGCAAGAAGATCGCCGCTTATTACGGTTGCCTTCTTCTCCGTCCCAACTCGGTAATGCGTATGGACGATCCCGAAAACCCCACCATTATCGAGGATCTTATCAAGGCTTTGGGTGCTACTCCCGTTGTTTACTCCTACCGCAACGAATGCTGCGGCGGCTACGTAAGAATGGAAAGCCCCGAATTGGCTGTCAAGAAGAGCAACACCGTCATCGAGTCGGCAAAGAAGGCAGGTGCGGAGGTTATCGTTACCGCTTGCCCGCTTTGCAAGTACAATCTCGAAAAATCGGGCTGTGACATTCCCGTAGTATATCTCACCGAGCTTCTCGCAGAGGCTTTGGGCGTCAAGGAGGATACAAATGAGTAACAGCAAGAAGTATCTTCGGGAAGAGATCATCCGCATCAGCGGTGTTAACCCCAAGAAGTGCATGCGTTGCGGCAAGTGCTCCGCCACCTGCCCCGCATACGACGAGATGGAATACCATCCTCATCAGTTCGTTTATATGGTTGAAAACGGCAACATCGAGCCGCTCCTCGAATCCGAGTCGCTTTACAGATGCCTCACCTGCTTCGCATGCGTCGAAAGATGCCCGAGAAGCGTTGAGCCTGCAAAGCTCGTCGAGGCAGTACGCCTTGCCGCTGTCCGCAAGCAGGGCAACAACCGTATGACCGCAAACGACGTTCCCGAGCTTATCGACGACGAGACCCCTCAGCAGTTGATAGTTTCGGCATTCAGAAAGTACACTAAGTAAGGAGGAAAAGACAAAATGCAAAGAATCGGTGTATTTGTATGCTGGTGTGGCAGCAACATCGCGGGAACCGTCGACGTTGTGGCTGTTGCCGAGGCTTTGAAGAAAGAGCCCGGAGTAGTCTTTTCCGCCAACTATCAGTATATGTGCTCGCAGGCAGGTCAGGATCTTATCAAGCAGGCCGTTAAGGAACACAACCTTACCGGTATCGTAGTTTGCTCCTGCTCTCCCCGTATGCACGAAGCAACCTTCCGCAAGACCGCGGCGGCTGCAGGCCTCAACCCCTATATGGTTGAAATCGCTAACATCCGTGAGCAGTGCTCCTGGGTCCACAAGGAAATGCCCATCGGTACCGAAAAGGCTATCATCCTCGGTAAGGCGGCTATCGCTAAGGTAAACCTCAACGTACCCCTCACCCCCGGTGAATCGCCGGTTACCAAGCGTGCCCTCGTTATCGGCGGCGGTATCGCAGGTATCCAGACCGCTCTCGACATCGCTGACGCAGGCTTTGAGGTAGACATTGTAGAAAAGAAGCCCACCATCGGCGGTAAGATGGCTCAGCTCGACAAGACCTTCCCGACGCTCGACTGCGCGGCTTGTATCCTCACCCCTAAGATGGTTGACGTCGCTCAGAACGAAAAGATCCGCATCTTCTCGTACAGCGAGGTGACCGAGGTCAAGGGCTTCGTCGGCAACTTCGACGTTAAGATCAAGAAGAAGGCTCGTTACGTTAAGGAAGAGCTTTGTACCGGCTGCGGTGCTTGTACCGAAAAGTGTCCCATGAAGAAGGTTCCCAACGACTTTAACCTCAACATGGACACCAAGCGTGCGATCTATATTCCCTTTGCACAGGCGGTTCCGAAGGTCGCGACCATCGACCCCGACTACTGTAATATGCTCAAGAACGGCAAATGCGGTGTTTGCTCCAAGGTTTGTACCGCAGGCGCTATCGATTATACTCAGAAGGACGAATTCATCGAGGAAAAGTACGGTGCAATCGTTGTTGCGACCGGCTTCAATCCCATCAGCATGGATAAGTTCGACGAATTCGCTTACAATCAGTCCAAGGACGTTATCACCTCTCTTGAATTCGAGCGTCTTACCAACGCCGCAGGTCCTACCGCAGGTAAGCTTCTCCGTCCCTCCGACGGAAAGCATCCCGAAAAGATCGTTTTCGTACAGTGCGTAGGCTCGCGTTGCGATGCTTGCAACGAAAAGGGCAAGGAATATTGCTCGAAGATCTGCTGTATGTACACCGCTAAGCACGCAATGCTTACCCGTGACAAGTATCCCGACACCGACGTTACCGTATTCTACATAGACGTAAGAACACCCGGTAAGAACTTCGACGAATTCTATCGCAGAGCAGTCGAGGAATACGGCGTTCACTACATCAAGGGTATGGTCGGCAAGGTCAGCCCCGAGGGTGACAAGCTTATGGTTCAGGCCTCCGATCTTCTTGACAACAAGCAGCTCAAGATCGAAGCAGACCTTGTAGTTCTTGCCGCGGCTATCGAGCCCGACAAGTCGGCACGTCCTTTAGCGACCATGCTTACCGCAAGCATGGACACCAACGACTTCTTCACCGAAGCGCATCCCAAGCTTCGTCCCGTAGAGAGCCCCACGGCAGGCGTATTCCTTTCGGGCGCGTGCCAGGGTCCCAAGGACATTCCCGAAACCGTTGCTCAGGCAGGTGCCGCAGCATCTAAGGTTATCGGTCTTCTTGCAAAAGACAAGCTCACCGGCAACCCCTGCGTTGCTCACTCGAACGAGCTTATGTGTAACGGCTGCTCGAGCTGTGAAAGAGTATGTCCCTACGGCGCTATCACTTACGAGGATAAGGAATTCCGTATGCCCGACAGAACCACTCAGATTCGCAGGATCGCAGTAGTAAATCCCGCAGTCTGCCAAGGCTGTGGATGCTGTACAGTTGCTTGTCCTTCGGGCGCAATGGATCTCAAGGGATTCGCAAGCGAACAGATCATGGCGGAGGTTGATGCAATATGCAAGTAAAAGAATATAAGCCGCTTATCGTGGCATTCTGCTGTAACTGGTGCTCATACGCAGGCGCAGACCTTGCGGGCAACAACAGACTTAACTATCCCGCGGACGTAAAGATCATCCGTGTTCCCTGCTCCTGCAGAGTAAACCCGATGTTCGTTCTTCGCGCTTTCCAGCGCGGTGCCGACGGTGTTATCCTTTGCGGATGCCACCCCGGTGACTGCCACTACACCTCCGGCAACTACTACACCCGCCGCAGAATGGCGTTGCTCTTCTCTATGCTCGATTACCTCGGCATTGAAAGAGAGCGCACCAGAGTTGAATGGGTTTCTGCAGCTGAGGGTGCAAAGTTTGCCGCAACTATGAACGATTTCGCCGAAAAGGTCGCTGCCTTGGGCGAAAACAAGAGATTGGAGGACCTCCGATGCAAAAAATAACTCGTGACGTATTGGTCGAAAAGGCGGTATCTCTTCTCGAAAACGGCAGTGTATCCTGTGTTCTCGGTTGGAAGAAGGGCGAATTCGACTACGACATAACTCCCGCGGTTTTCGAAAGCAAGGAGGAGCTCGTTAGCGACTTCATTTTCGATGATTTCTGCGGCGCAAACTTTTCCAAATATCTTGTTCAGAAGACTCGCAAGGTGGAAGGCAAAATCCTTGTTTTCCTCAAGCCCTGCGACACTTACAGCTTCAACCAGCTCCTCACCGAGCATCGTTTTGACAGAGAAAAGGTCTACGCGGTTGGCATCCCCTGCGAGGGCATGGTTGATATCGGTAAGATCAAGGCTATCACCGGCGATGGTATATCGAGCATCGTTTGCGGCGATACCATCAAGGTAAATACCATTTACGACGAAAGCTTCGATATCAACGCTAAGGACGTACTTCTCGAGCGTTGCATCAACTGCAAGAGCAAGAAGCACGTCGCTTACGACGAGCTCATCGGCGAAGAGGGCGAGGTAATCGAATCCAACAGATTCGACGAGGTCGCAAGACTCGAGGCTATGACTCCCGACGAAAGATTCGCATTCTGGCAGAACGAGCTTTCCAAGTGCATCCGTTGCAACGCTTGTCGCGACGTATGCCCTGCCTGCACCTGCGAAAAGTGCGTATTCAACAACCCCAAGTCGGGTGTTGAAAACAAGGCTCCCGCAAACGAATTCGAGGAAAAGATGTTCCACATCATCCGCGCATTCCACGTTGCAGGCCGTTGCACCGACTGCGGCGAATGCTCGAGAGTATGTCCCCAGAACATTCCTCTTCACCTCCTGAACAGAAAGTTCATCAAGGACATCGACAGCTTTTACGGCGAATATCAGGCAGGTGCAGAGGTTGGCTCGCGCGCACCGCTTGTCAACTACACCACCGAGGACATCGAGCCCTGCGACGTTTTTGAAAGGGGGAACGACTGATGCTTAAGTGTTCTATCGACGCATTAAACGGCGTTTTCGCGAAGATCGCGGCTGACGCTACCCTTTATCTCCCCACCGACAAGGACGGTAGTACCGTTTACGCAGAGTGGTCCGAGGGCGTAGAATTGAGCAATGCGCTCAATACCGCCAAGAGCCCCAAGGATTTCTTCTTCCCTCAGGTCGAGGATCTTATGAAGTTCAAGGTTGAGGGCAAGAGCATCTCTGTAGACGACATACGCTCCGAATCCGAGGATTTCGTGGTATTCGGCGTTCGCGCTTGCGACGTAAGAAGCTTTGACATTCTCGACAGAGTTTTCCTTGTCGAGCCCTACGACAGCTATTATGCATCCCGCAGAGAGCACGGCGTTATCATCTCGATGGCGTGCTCCAAGCCTGCTGAAACCTGCTTCTGCCGTACCTTCGGCATCGATTGCACCAACCCCGGCGGTGATATTGCAGTCTGGAAGACCGAGGATTCGGTTTATTGGAATGCTAACACCGAAAAGGGCGAAAAGCTTTTGAGCAAGCTCGGTCTTGAGGAATGCTCCGACGACGCGGTCAACGCTCAGAAGGAAAAGACCGAAAAGATCATGAGCAAGCTTCCGCTTGCAGGTCTCACCACCGACGGCTTCGGCGGCGGCAAGACGCTCGATCTCTTCAACCGTCCCGAATGGAAGTCGCTTTCGGAATCCTGCTTGGGTTGCGGCACCTGTACCTTTGTATGCCCCACCTGTCAGTGCTACGACGTGAAGGACTTCAACACCGGTAACGCGATTATCAGATACCGCTGCTGGGACTCCTGCATGTATTCCGACTTCACCAAGATGGCACACGGCAACAACCGTAACAGTCAGGTTGAAAGATTCAGACAGAGATTTATGCACAAGCTTGTTTACTATCCCGAAAACAACGAAGGTATTTTCGGTTGCGTAGGCTGTGGCAGATGTCTTGCCAAGTGTCCCATCTCTATGAATATCGTTAAGGTTATGAAAACTATCGGAGGTAACGCAGAATGAATACACGTAAAGAGCCGTTGATTCCTACTGTCGGCGTTATCACCGACGTACGTCTTGATACACCCGATATCAAGACCTTCCGTGTTGTAACTCCCGACGGAAAGAAGGCGTTTGACCATATGCCCGGTCAGTGCGCTATGCTTTCCATCCCCGGTGTGGGCGAGGCGATGTTTTCCATCACCTCCTCCCCCACAAACACCGAATATATGGAATTTTCCATTAAAAAGTGCGGCTGTGTAACCGAATGGTTGCATCAGGCAGAGGTTGGTCAGAACATCACCATCCGCGGTCCGTACGGCAAGCCCTTCCCCGTTGATACCGAATTTGCGGGCAAGAACCTCCTGTTCATCGCAGGCGGCGTTGCGCTTGCTCCGCTCCGCTCGGTCATCAACTACGTTCGTCACTACAAGGACAGATACGGTAAGATCGACATCGTTTACGGTGCAAGAAGCAAGGAAGACCTTCTTCAGTACCGCGAGATCATCGAGGAATGGTCTGTTGACGAGGGTGTAACCGTTCACCTTACCATCGACCGTGAGCAGGAGGGCTGGGACGGACACGTTGGATTTGTTCCCAACTACGTCAAGGAGCTTGGATTCGATACCGACAAGACCGTTATACTTTGCGGACCTCCCATTATGATCAAGTTCACGCTCGCAGGTCTTACCGAGCTCGGCTTCGTCAAGGATCAGGTCTACACGACGCTCGAGCTTAAGATGAAGTGTGCGATCGGCAAATGCGGCAGATGCAACGTCGGCTCCAAGTACGTCTGCAAGGACGGTCCCGTTTTCCGTCTCGACGAGCTTGACGAGCTTCCCAATGAGTATTAATAAAGGAGATTCCGAAAATGTCTAATATGGTAAATATTTTCCTGTTCGGTAAAAAGTACGAGGTTCCGGACAATTTAACTATAATGAACGCAATGGAATACGCCGGCTATCAGCTCGTTCGCGGTTGCGGATGCCGTAACGGCTTCTGCGGTGCCTGCGCTACCATCTACCGCATCAAGGGCGACAAGGAACTGAAGTCCTGTCTCGCTTGCCAGACCAAGGTAGAGGACAATATGTACATTGCGACCCTTCCCTTCTTCCCTCTCGTGAAGCAGGTATACGACATCAACAAGGTTCCCGTAACCGAAACCGTTATGATGCAGCTCTATCCCGAGATCTATGCCTGCATCGGCTGTAACGCCTGCACCAAGGCTTGTACTCAGGAGCTCAACGTTATGCAGTACATTGCATACGCTCAGCGCGGCGACTTTGAAAAGTGTGCTGAGGAATCCTTCGACTGCGTAATGTGCGGCGTTTGCTCGTCGCGTTGCCCCGCAGGCATTTCGCATCCTCAGGTTGCAATGCTCGCGCGCAGAATCAACGGTAAGTACCTTGCTCCCGACTGCGGACATCTTAACGACCGCGTTCAGGAGATCAAGGACGGCACTTTCACCGAGCTCATCGAGGCTCTCATGCAGAAGCCCGTTGAGGAAATGAAAGAGCTTTACAACAACCGTGAGATCGAGAAATAAGGAGGGCTGACGAGATGTATTCCGAAAAATTCCAAAAATCCTTAGCGGCAGTTGAGGCTGCAAGAGAAAAGAACATCGCTCTTGAGCCCGCTCGTATGACCGCACAGCAGAAGACCGATCTTCTCGCCGAATACCATCCCGACTACAAGCAGGATGAATTCGAGCTTCTTCAGATTGGTCCCAACAAGGGTGACAAGGTTCCCAAGGAGCTTGCGGCTACCCTTCAGGCTCACAGCAGAATATGTCCCTGCTGCGTTGATCTCGAAAACCCCGACTACGACGTTGACGTTCTCGTCATCGGCGGCGGCGGTGCAGGTTCCTCTGCAGCTATCG
>JAFXDO010000038.1 GCA_017563195.1 Clostridia bacterium
GAACTTCGGCGTTGCTATCATTCCCGAGGGTATCGTTGAGTTCGTTCCCGAATTCTCGGTTCTCATCGCAGAGATCAACGAGCTTCTCGCAGGCGAAAAGACCGACGAGTTCAACGCGCTTCTCACTTGGAAGGATAAGTACGAATTCATTCAGGAGGGCCTTTCCAAGGAATCTATGGAGGTATTCTCGATACTTCCCGACTCCATCCAGCGTCAGCTCTTCCTCGAGCGTGACCCCCACGGTAACGTTCAGGTTTCGCTTATCGAGTCCGAAAAGCTCTTCTCCGCTCTCGTAGCAGACAACCTCAAGGCTCGTAAGGCTGCAGGCACCTACAACGGTAAGTTCTCTGCACTCCACCACTTCCTCGGCTACGAAGGACGTTGCGCATTCCCCTCGAACTTCGACGCTGACTACTGCTACTCGCTCGGCTACAACGCATTTATGCTCATCCAGTACGGTTACACCGGCTACCTCTCCAAGGTTTCCAACCTCTCCAGCCCCGCTGAAGAATGGGTTGCAGGCGGTATGCCCATGACCAAGATGATGAACATCGAAAGAAGACACGGTAAGGATAAGCCCGTTATCCGTAAGGCACTCGTCGAGCTCGACGGCGCACCCTTCAAGTTCTTCGAAGAAAACAGAGCAGAATGGGCAGAAAACACCTGCTTCGTATATCCCGGCGCTATCCAGTACTTTGGTCCGACCGAGGTTTGCGACGCTACTACCCAGACCCTCGCTCTCGAACAGGGCAAATAAGAATCGATAATAAAAAAGATCCGTGTAAACGGATCTTTTTTTGTTAACGCTTGCGGCTTTTAAAGGTTGACTATCTGTCGGATGGTCGTGCTGCCCTTTTCGAGCGAGACGCTGCCCGTGCGGCAGATCTCGAGAATGGTGTAGTCACGCATAAGATTGATAAAATCGTCGATCCTTGCCGAGCTGTCGGTAAGCCTGAAGGTCATGCAGTCCTTCGAGTAATCGACGGTGACGGCGCCGAACGCGTCCGCCGCGCTTTTGATCTCCTCGCGTGAGTCGAGCTCGTTTTTCATTTTGATGAGCAAAAGCTCACAGCTTATCGAGTTGGTGTCGTTGAATTCCTTTATCGAGCAGACGTCGGGGAGCTTGTAAAGCTGATTGACGAGCTGCTGCTTCGACGCCTCCTCGCCACTGAATACGACGGTGATACGCGAAAGCTCGCTCGTTTCGGTCTCGCTTACGGTAAGCGCGCTGATGTTGAACTGACGGCGTCTGAACATGCTCGTTACTCGGTTGAGCACGCCGAACTGGTTCCTTACGAGGACCGCGACGGTATATCTGTTCATATCACACACCTGCCTTTACGATAATGTCGTCCATGCTTCCGCCCGGGGGGAGCATCGGGAGCACGAGCTCGTCCTTGTCGATCCTGCAGTCGATCACGTACGGACCGTTGGTCGAAAACGCCTTGTCAAGCGCATTTTCGAGCGCTTCAAGCGTCGTAACGGTTTCGCCGTCGGCTCCGAATGCGCGCGCAAGAGCGGGAAAGTCGGTGCTTCTGTCGAGCACCGAGCTCGAGTAGTGCTTGTCGAAGAACAAGGTCTGCCATTGGCGAACCATGCCAAGCACGCCGTTGTTCATAATGACGATGGCAATAGGAACGTTGTAGCGCACGGCGGTCGCAAGCTCGTTCAGGTTCATACCGAAGCTTCCGTCACCCGTGACGAGAACACTGCGTTCTCCGGTGCCGTATGACGCGCCTATAGCCGCGCCGAGTCCGAAGCCCATCGTACCGAGCCCGCCGCTTGAGAGGAATCGACGGGGACGTGAAAATTCGATGGCTTGTGCCGTCCACATCTGGTGCTGTCCTACGTCGGTGCAGACCGGCGTGTTTTCCGAAAGTCTGTTGTTTATGGCAAGCAGCACGTTGCGCGGGGTCATACCCTCGCGATTGTCGATGCTTTCTTTTTCCTCTTTGCGAAGAGTCTCGATCTTTGCCCACCATTCGGGTCTGCTTTGCTTGTTTATAAGAGGAAGAAGCTGCTTGAGAGTAGGCTTCAGGTCGCCGCGCAGACCGCAGTATGCGGTGACGTTTTTGCAAAGCTCGCTTCCGTCGACGTCGATGTGAACTATTCTTGCACCGGGGGCAAATTTGTGACGGTTGCCGGTGGCGCGGTCGTTAAAGCGCACTCCGAGCGCGATGACCGTGTCCGCCTTCTGCATAGCCCTCGAGGAGGCGTAATGACCGTGCATGCCCTGCATTCCAAGGAACCTCTTGTGGCTTGTCGGTATTGCCGAAAGCCCCATAAGCGAGCACCCGATGGGCGCGTCGATCGCCTCTGCAAGCGCGAGCATTTCCGCCTGTGCATCGGCAGAAACGATGCCGCCGCCGAAGTATATATAGGGACGCCTTGCCTCGTTTATTATCTCAGCCGCCTCACGGATGCGCTTTTCCTTAGCCGCGATGGGCAGCATCCTTTCGACGGGGGGCTTGGGCAGGTATTCGCATTTTGCGACCTGCACGTCCTTGGGAATATCGATAAGCACGGGACCGGGTCTGCCCGAAACGGCAAGCATAAACGCCTCACGAACCGTATCGGCAAGGTCTTCGACCGAGCCGACGAAGTAGTTGTGCTTGGTTATGGGGAGGGTAATACCGGTGATGTCGATCTCCTGAAAGCTGTCGGTGCCGATTTGCGTGGTGGGTACGTTTCCGCAGATCGCGACCATAGGGACCGAGTCGAGATGCGCCGTTGCGATGCCCGTGACGAGGTTTGTCGCGCCGGGACCCGACGTCGAAATGACGACGCCGACCCTGCCGGTGGAGCGGGAATAGCCGTCTGCGGCGTGTGCCGCGCCCTGCTCGTGCGCCGTGAGGATATGCTGTATTTTGTCCTGATGAGTGTAAAGGCTGTCGTAAACGTCGAGTATCTGTCCGCCCGGATAACCGAAGACGGTGTCACAGCCCTGCTCGATCAGCGTCTTGACGAGTATATCTGCGCCCGAAAGAAGCATTTTCGTTCTTCCTTTCAAATATTTTCGAGTATGATGTCGCCGCACTGCCTGCATCCGACAAGCGTCATACCGTCGCTCATTATATCCGCCGTGCGGTAGCCCGCATCGAGGAATTTCGAGACGGCGTGCTCGATGGCGTCCGCCTCGTCGCTCATATCAAAGCTGAAGCGGAGCATCATTGCCGCCGAAAGTATCGTGCCGATGGGATTTGCGATATCTCTGCCCGCGATGTCGGGCGCCGAGCCGTGAATTGGCTCGTAGAGTCCGCAGCCTGACGCGCCGAGACTTGACGACGGGATCATTCCTATCGAGCCGGTTATCATAGACGCCTCGTCGGAAAGGATGTCGCCGAACATATTCTCGGTGACTATTACGTCAAACTGAGAAGGGTCCTTGACTATCTGCATCGCGCAGTTGTCGACGAGCATATCGGTAAGTATCACGTCGGGATATTCCTCGGCGAGCCTGTGCATTACCTTTTTCCAAAGCCTGCTGGAATCGAGCACGTTGCTTTTTTCGACCGAGCAGAGCCTTTTGCTTCGCTTTTGCGCGGTTTTGAAGCCTATTCTGCCGATGCGCTCGATTTCGGATTCGCTGTATTTCAAAACGTCGGTGGCGACGCCGTTTTCGGTCTTGTGCTCGCCGAAGTAAATGCCGCCGATAAGCTCTCTGACGATGATGAAATCTATGCCCTTTTCGACGATCTCTCTTTTAAGAGGGGAGGCGTCCGCAAGCTGCTTCCATATTTTTGCGGGGCGGTTGTTTGAATAAACACCCATGCCCGCGCGGAGCCGCAGGAGCCCCTTTTCGGGACGCATATTGCCGGGGACGTCGTTCCATTTCGGACCGCCCACCGCACCCAAAAGCACGCTGTCGGAGCTTATGCATTTGTCAAGCTCTCCTTGAGGAAGCGGGTCACCGTATTTGTCGATGGCGCATCCGCCCATATCGACGTCTGTGTATTTGAAGCTGTGTCCGTATTTCGACGCGACCCTGTCGAGCACTCTCAGTGCCTGATCCACTATTTCGGGTCCGATGCCGTCGCCGCGGATGACCGCAATGGTCTTATTCATTGTTTGTGCCTTCCTTCAGGGATTTGAGTAAGCCGCCGCTTCTGATTATGTTTTGGATAAAGGGCGGGAAGGGCTGTGCCTTGTAGGTCTTGCCCGTGGTGATATCGGTTATCACGCCCGTGTCGAAATCGACCGATACCTCGTCGTTTGCACTTATTTCCTCTGCCGCCTCGACGCATTCGAGAATCGGAAGTCCGATGTTTATCGCGTTGCGGTAGAAGATACGTGCGAAGCTTTTCGCAATGACGCAGCCGGTGCCGCAGGTCTTGATGACGAGCGGTGCGTGCTCACGCGAGGAGCCGCATCCGAAGTTCCAGCCCGCGACCATAACGTCGCCCGGCTTTACGTTTTTCACGAAGTCCTTGTCGATGTCCTCCATACAGTGAAGACTCAGCTCGTTCGCGTCGGGTGTGTTGAGATAGCGTGCGGGGATGATAACGTCGGTATCGACGTTGTCGGGATATTTAAAAGTCTTTCCTCTTGTATCCATCGATTCACGCCTCCTTGTATTCGGTGATGTAGCCGGTCAGCGCGCTTGCCGCCGCGGTGTGGGGCGACGCAAGATATACCTCGCTGTCGACGTGACCCATACGGCCGACAAAGTTACGGTTGGTGGTGGCAATGCATCTTTCGCCCGCGGCGAGTATACCCATATATCCGCCGAGGCAGGGGCCGCAGGTGGGGGTGGATACCACCGCACCCGCATCGATGAACGCGGTGTAATAGCCGCGTGTTACGCATTCGCGGAGTATCTGCATCGTGCCGGGGATAATGATGACTCGGATGCCGTCGGCAACCTTTTTGCCGTTGAGTATCCTGTAAGCCGCCTCCATGTCCTCCATTCTGCCGTTGGTGCAGGAGCCGATCACGACCTGATCCACCTTGATATGGTGAAGTTCGCTTGCGGGACGTGTGTTTTCGGGAAGATGAGGGCAGGCGACGGTGGGGACGATGCCCGAAAGGTCGACGTCGATGATCTGCTCGTATTCGGCGTCTGCGTCCGCCTCGAAAATCAGTGGCTCACGCTCGCTTCTGCCGTTCAGGTATTCTTTCGTTACGTCGTCGACGGGAAAGATGCCGTTCTTTGCACCCGCCTCGATCGCCATATTGCAGATGCAAAGGCGGTCGTCCATCGAAAGGTTCTTTATACCCTCGCCTACGAATTCCATACTCTTGTAAAGTGCGCCGTCGACGCCTATTTTGCCGATGATGGTCAGAATCACGTCCTTGCCGCTGCAGTTGGAGGGGAGCCTGCCGAAAAGATTGAATTTTATCGCGGAGGGCACCTTGAACCAAGCGGTTCCCGTTGCCATGCCCGCCGCCATATCGGTGCTGCCCACGCCCGTCGAAAACGCGCCGAGCGCGCCGTAGGTGCAGGTGTGCGAGTCGGCACCGATGATGCAGTCGCCCGCGGTGACGACGCCCTGCTCGGGAAGCAAAGCGTGCTCTATGCCCATTTTGCCGACGTCGTAAAAATGACTGACCGAATATTTGCTCGCAAACTCGCGGCAGGTCTTCGACTGCTCTGCCGCCTTTATATCCTTGTTGGGGACGAAGTGATCGAGCACGATGGCGACTCTGTCCTTATCGAAGACCGAGTCGAAGCCCGCCTTTCCGAATTCGTTCACGGCAACCGGCGTGGTTATGTCGTTGCCGAGCACGATGTCGAGCCTTGCCGAAATAAGCTGACCCGCCTCGACGCTTTGAAGTCCTGCGTGGTGGGCGAGTATTTTTTGCGTCATTGTCATGCCCATTTTTCATCGTCTCCCTTTGTCATATTAGAGAATGCGCTCAAAAGCGCGTTGGTGCTCGCCTTGATGACGTCAGTGTCGGTACCCGCGCCCCAGAACATTGCTCCGTCGTCGCGAAGCAACCCGATATAGGACGCCGCTACGCTGTTCGAGCCCTGACCCTGCATGCTGTGCTGAGTGAACACCTGAAGCGTGTAATCGACTCCCGTGTAAGCCTTAAGCGCGTTGTTGACAGCGCTGAGCGAACCGTTGCCCTCTGCCTCGAGCTCGGTGTCGACGCCGTCTCGGGTAAAGGTGATATTTATCTTTACGCTGTCGTTTTCGCGCATAAAGTCGAAGTCGGAAACGGTTATGCCGCTCTTGAGATTAAGATAGCTTTCGGTGAAGATCGAAAGTATTTCATCGGGCTTGAGCTCTCTGTGACCTCTGTCGGAGATGTCCTTGCAGAGGTAGCTGAAGTGCTCGCGCATTTTGGGCGGGAGGTTGTAGCCGAAGGTCTGCTCAAGCAGATAGCCGATGCCGCCCTTGCCCGACTGCGAGTTGACGCGGATGACGTCTGCGTCGTAGGTGCGACCGATGTCCTTCGGGTCGATGGGAATATATGGCACGCTCCATTCGTGAAGCTTGTTTTTTGCTCTGTATTTCATGCCCTTCGCAATCGCGTCCTGATGCGAGCCCGAGAATGCCGCAAAGACAAGCGCGCCTGCATAGGGGGCACGCTCGTAGACGTGCATACGGGTGCATTTTTCGTATTCCTCGACAAGATAGGGCATATCCGAAAGGTCGAGCTTGGGGTCGACCCCGTGAGAGTACATGTTCATAGCGAGCGTGATGATGTCCACGTTGCCCGTGCGCTCGCCGTTTCCGAACAGCGTTCCCTCGACTCGGTCTGCGCCTGCCAGAAGCGCAAGCTCGGTATCGGCAACACCCGTGCCTCTGTCGTTGTGGGGGTGAAGCGAGAGGGTGACAAATTCGCGGTATTTGAGGTTTTCGCTCATATATTCCACCTGCGATGCATAAATATGCGGCAGGCTCATTTCGACAGTTACGGGAAGATTGATTATTACGTTGTTGGTCTCGCTCGGCTCGAGCACGTCGAGAACCGCATTGCAGACCTCCAAGGCGTATTCGGGCTCGGTGCCCGTAAAGGATTCGGGTGAATACTCAAAGCGGAAATTGCCCTCATACTCGCCCGCCAGCTTTTTTACCAGCTTGGCGCCGTCGACTGCGATCTGCTTGATCTCCTCCTTCGATTTCCCAAACACCTGCTCGCGCTGAGCCACGCTTACGGAATTATAAAAGTGAATAATGGCGTTCGGCGCGCCCTTGCATGCGTCGAAGGTTTTGCGGATGATGTGCTCACGGCATTGGGTAAGCACCTGCACGGTGACGTCATCGGGTATCATATCGTTGTCGATAAGCGTGCGGAGAAATTCGTATTCGGTCTCGCTTGCGGCAGGGAAGCCTACCTCGATCTCCTTGAAGCCGACCTTCAAAAGCACGTTGAAGTACTCGAGCTTTTCCTCGAGGCTCATTGGTATAACAAGGCTTTGGTTGCCGTCGCGCATATCGACGCTGCACCATACTGGCGCCTTATCGACGTGATCCTTGGTTACCCATTTGCTGTACTTTTCTTCTACCGGGAAATATCCCACTCGGTATTTTGTGTGATCCATTTCGTCTGCTCCTTTTTGAATGATTTGTTGCTCGGGCGCAGGCTTAAATAACAAAACCCACCCCAAAGCGATTGCTTTGAGACGGGTGTAAATACTGATTTTGCACTCGCGGTACCACTCAAATTGCGGATATTATCCGCCACCTCTTCGAGGTCAGAAAACCTCTATGCACTAACGCGGCATTCGCGGAGGGCGCCTACTCGGTCATCGCCTTTGGGACCCTCGGCTCGGAAGTGAGAGGACAGGTATACAGGACATACTGATTCGCACCGAACATCAGCTCTCTGAAATGCTGTCTTTACCGACCATTCTTCGTCACAGCCTTTGGATATTTAAATTTACTTCATATTACTACTTAAATCGGTTCGTGTCAAGGTTTTTTTGCAATTTTTCGACCGTTTCAAGGACGGATGACGCAAAAATAAGGTTATTTTTCGTTAATCCCACCCAAAAATCCGAAAAAGTGTGTTGAAAAATTAACGTATTGAGTGTATAATGTCCTTAAACAAAGCCATTCGGCAATATAATAAGAAAGGAAAAAACACATTATGGGACTTATAAAGGCAATCGGCGGCGCGATCGGCGGCACTCTGGCTGACCAGTGGAAGGAGTTTTTCTACTGCGATTCGCTCGCTAACAACGTGCTCATGAAGAAGGGCAGCAAGCGTGTTTCTTCGAGATCCTCCAACACCAAGGGCGAGGACAACATTATTTCGAACGGCTCGGTCATCGCCGTTGCAGACGGACAGTGTATGCTCATCGTTGAGCAGGGCAAGGTAGTCGAGGTCTGTGCGGAGCCGGGCGAATTCGTTTACGATTCCTCGACCGAGCCCAGCATCTTCGCAGGCTCGCTCGGCAAGAGCATTCTCGAGACCTTCAAGACTGTCGGTAAGCGTTTCACCTTCGGCGGCGATACCGGTAAGGATCAGCGCGTTTATTACTTCAACACCAAGGAAATCCTCAACAACAAATTCGGCACGCCGAACCCCATTATGTTCGACGTATATAATAAGGAAATCGGAATGAGAAGAACCGTTCAGGTAAGATGCAACGGTATCTATTCCTATACCATCAGCAACCCTCTGCTCTTCTATACCAGACTCTGCGGTAACGTTGCGGATCAGTTTACGAGAGATATGATCGACGATCAGCTCAAGACCGAGTTTATCGACGCTCTTCAGCCCGCACTCGGCGCTATGTCCGAGCTCGGACTCCGTCCCGCACAGCTCCCTGCAAAGGCTAAGGAGCTCAAGGCGGCGATGAACGACGCGCTTAAGGCGGAATGGAACGACGAGCGCGGTATCAGCGTGGAAAATATCGCTCTCAACCCCATCACGTTGACCGAAGAGGATATGAAGAAGATCAACGAGATGGAGGATTCTGCATCCTACGGCTCGAATCCCTTTATGATGGCAGGCAGAATGACCAATGCCACCGCAAACGCTATGGAGGCTGCAGCTTCGAACGAAGCGGGTGCCATGAACGGCTTTATCGGTCTCGGTATGGCAGGCGGCGCTATGGGCGGCGGCTTCAACGCGGCTCAGCAGTTCTACGGTATGGGCGTACAGCAGCAGGCGGCACAGCAGGCGGCACAGCCCGCTCAGCCCGCGGCAAACGGCTGGAAGTGCGCTTGCGGCGCGACAGCAAACGGTAATTTCTGTCCCGACTGCGGTGCAAAGAAGCCCGAAAGCGCCGAATGGAAGTGCGCTTGCGGCGCGGTCAACAGCGGCAAGTTCTGCCCCGAATGCGGCGCAAAGAAGCCCGCAGGTGAGGTCAAGTGCGACAAGTGCGGCTGGAAGCCCGAAAACGGCGTTGCACCCAAGTTCTGCCCCGAATGCGGAGACGCGTTCTAAAATACGATCACGTTGATGCGGGTCGGGCGCGGCTCGACCCGCTTTGAACTAAAATTAACATAAGGGAGTGACTGTATGTCTACCTTACAGGAATATAAATGTCCATGCTGCGGCGGCGCCATCGAGTTTGACAGCGCAAGCCAGAACATGAAGTGTCCCTACTGCGACACCGAGTTTGAGCTCGAGACCCTCAAGTCCTACGACGATATATTGAAGACCGACAGCGGCGACGATATGCAGTGGGACAGCAACGCGGGAAGCGAATGGAGCGAGGGAGAGTCCGACGGAATGCGGGTCTACTCCTGCAAGTCCTGCGGCGGCGAGATCGTTGCCGACGAAACCACCGCTGCGACCGAATGCCCCTTCTGCGGCAACCAGGTCGTAATGATGGGTCAGCTCTCGGGCGACCTTAAGCCCGACTACGTTATCCCCTTTAAGCTCGATAAGGCTGCGGCGATCGCGGCGCTTAAAAAGCACTACGAGGGAAAGAGGTTGCTCCCCAAGGTCTTCAAGGATCAGAACCATATCGAGGAGATAAAGGGCATTTACGTCCCGTTCTGGCTCTTTGACACCGACGCCGACGCGAACATCCGCTATAAGGCTACCCGCGTCCGTCATTGGAGCGACGCTAACTTTGTTTACACCGAAACAAGCCACTATTCGGTGCTTCGCGCAGGCAACATCGGATTTGAACGCGTGCCCGTCGACGGAAGCACGAAGATGGCGGATGACCTGATGGAATCGATCGAGCCCTACGATTTTTCGCAGGCTGTCGACTTCCAGACTGCGTATCTCGCGGGGTATCTCGCCGATAAATACGACGTTGATGCCGACACGAGCATTGAGCGTGCGAACTCGCGCATTAAAAAGAGCACGGCGGACGCCTTTGCCGCGACTGTCAGCGGCTATTCGACCGTTATCCCCGAATCGACGAGCATTAAGCTCCAAAACGGGGTGGCTAAGTATGCGCTTTATCCCGTTTGGATACTCAACACCGATTGGAACGGACAGAAATATACCTTTGCGATGAACGGTCAGACCGGAAAATTCGCGGGTGACCTGCCTATGGATAAATCGGCTTACAAGAGATGGCTTTTCGGCATTGCGGGCGCTGTCGGCGCGGCAATTCTCGCCGTTTCCTATCTCGCGTGGCTGCTTTGATGCGGGGAGGTAGTGCTATGAAGAAAAAGCTTTTTGCGACTTTCCTTGTCATTGTTCTCGCGTCGCTTCTCTGTCTCGGCGCTTCTGCCGAGAGCAACACGAAGGTTGTCGATTACGCAGATATTCTGACCGATTCCGAGGAATCAAAGCTTCAAAGCAAGCTTGACGCTCTTACCGATGAATACGGCTTCGACGTCGCGGTGGTTACCGTCGATTCGCTCGGCACGTCCTCCGCACGCAGCCGCGCTGAGCTTGAGTATAACCAAAACGGCTACGGTGACGACGGAGTTCTGCTTCTCCTCAGCATCGAGTACGGCGATTGGTATATCGCAACTACGGGCGAGGGAAGAGAAATAATCGAGGACTCCGACGTTGATTCTATCGGATCTGCGCTTGCCGACGACTACCGCGCAGGCGATTATTACTCGATGTTCGAAACCTTCATTGAGGAGTGCGACTATTATGCCGACAACCACTTCAGCTTCGGCTTCGGCAAGCATCTTGTGATCGCGCTCGTTATCGGATTCATCGTCGCGTTTATCGCGACGGGCGTGATGAAGGGCAAGCTCAAGTCTGTCCGCTTCAACAACACGGCGACCGATTACGTGAAATCGGGAAGCATGAAGGTCGAAACCTCGCGCGATATCTATCTTTACCGCAACATAACCCGTGTTCCCAAGCCGAAGAGCTCGAGCTCGGGCTCCTCAGGAGGCTCGGGTGGCAGGTCCTTTGGCGGTGGCGGCGGCAGATTCTGATCCGCTTGCCGGGTAAGCATCCAATAATAGGTTATACGAGAGAGCCTCGGGACGATTCCCGACGGTTGGGCGATGCGCCACAGTGAGAAAACGGTTTTGCGCTACCGATTTGCCCTGTAACTTAGTCAAAAAACCTTGAAATACGTTTGTATTCCTTCGTTTTTCGCCGTCGTTACAGAACAAATCGCATACGCGCAAAACTGCTGCGCACCTTAAAATCAGATAGTTTTGTCGCAAGACAAAGAAGAAATCCGCGATAATACGAGCGTATATCGCGGATTTTTGATGCAGTATTGTGCA
>JAFXDO010000039.1 GCA_017563195.1 Clostridia bacterium
ACGCACCTTAAAATCAGATAGTTTTGTCGCAAGACAAAGAAGAAATCCGCGATAATACGAGCGTATATCGCGGATTTTTGATGCAGTATTGTGCAAAAATGGCGATTTTAAGGCGATTTATCACTATGGCGCATCGCCCTTCCAAGGTCTTTTTGTATTCTATTCGCTTTTCTTGAGTTTTTTCTTCCAAAATCCGCCGAAGGCGATTATTTCGGCGAGCAGGCAGACGGGAAGTGCCGCGAAAATGTCGACGACCGAGTGCTGCTTGACGAATGCAACCGAAATACAAACCATAAAGCAGAAGAACACGAGCAATATCTTCGCAAGCGGGGATGCCGATTTCTCCTTCAACCACGTCGACGCGATACCTATGGAATACGCCACGTGAAGCGACGGGCAGACGTTCGTGCTTGTGTCGAATCTGTAAAGCAGACCGACTATGTCGGTGAAGATGTTGTCTCTGACGAATTCGTCGGGTCTAAGGTCCTGACGGTTCGGGAAGATGATGTAAATTGCCATCGCGACGACCTGCGTTACGATGATAAACTTCATCATTGCCTTGAAGTTGTCGGGGTTGTAAAACATAAGGTACAACAGCGAGCCGACAATCAGCAAATACCAACCGACGTAGGGGATGACGAAGTATTCGCAAAACGGCACAACGTCGTCGAGAAAGCAATGAACGGGGAAGCAGTTCTCGCGCGGGATGAGGTTTTCGGTCAGCACGTACAGCAGGAAATACCCCGGCCAGCCGAGCAGGAACAGCAAATGCCTGTATCGCGGCTCATTGATTTTTGATAAACGGAACTCCTTGTAGTTTTCTACCGGCTTTTTCATTTCGGAACCTCCGTAAAGTCCTTGTTGGAAAGATAATTCTTGCGACCGATGTTGCGGTAGGGGATGACGGTGTGCTCGGGAAGCTCGCGTGCGATTGTAGTGATCTCGTCGGAAAGATAATTGCAAATGCGTTTTCTTTCGTCCTCGATCTGCCCTTCGCTGTTAAAAACGATGCCCTCGCCGATGAACGCCTTCTTCAGATCGGGCGCCACGTACATCGGAATAAAGGTGAGCTCGACGCCCGTCCTCTTGTAGTAGAGCTTTGCAACGTCTACGAAATTCTCTTGAAACTGATATACCACGTTGTTCTTCTTTTCGTCCTTTTCGGGGACGATCAGGATGCTTTTGCCGTCCTTGAGCACAGAAACGGTTTCGCGGAAGGTCGAAAGTATGCGCGCGTCGTGATATACGGGAATGGTCTTCGCGTTACTGAATATCGCGGCGGCAAGCGGCGCGATAACGTAGGATAAAAGCCTGTAAAAGGGGTGAGTCCATTTCGGCTTTTGTGACCAGAAATCGGTAAACGCGTATTCCGGCACCTCCTTGAAGCGCATCATCTGACCCGCGCACCAGATAAGGCAGTCGTCGGGCATAAAAAGCTCGCCAATAATGGGTCCGTTCATCTGCGTGTGGTTAGCGACGACAACGAAATCGCGCTCGGGCAGACTGTCGAGCCCGACGATCTCCGCCTTGCCGTAAAATACGCGCACCAAAAAACGGATGACCCTGAAGGTATAATATGATATTCTCGAAGTTTTTCTCACAAATGTCGCCTCGCGTTACGGGTTTGTCGGTGTGCAAAATACGCATACACTAAAAAGAAATATTATCACAAAAGTTTGAATAAATCAACAAATTTCAAAAAATATGCGCGAATGCACCCGAAAAAACACTATTGCAGACGAGCTCATCCTGTGATATAATGCAACAGAGGTGATTCTTATGGAAATTAAAGCAAGCTGCAGGCTTGATCTTGAATCGATGAGGGCGCTTGTGCATTTGCGCGCGTACAGGGGCAAAAGCCCGAAAAAACGTCTTACCGCATCGCTTATAATGCTGCCTCTGCTTTATGCTCTTATTATTTTCGAGATGATAGCATTCGGCATCAACACTCTTCTCGTCGTGTTGCTCGTCGTTACCGTCGCTCTGACCTTCCTTACCGTCTATAACCATTTTTTGATGCCCAAAGCGTCGTATAAGCGACTCGGCGTTATGCAGGGCTCGATCAATTCGTATACCTTCCGCGACGAGGATATCGTCGTGTCAACAGTTAGCTCCGAGTATAACGGTGAGGCAATCGTAAGCTACTCGGTGATAGTAAGCGCTTTTGAAACGAGCAGGTACTTTTTCCTTACTCAAACGAATTCCACCTGCTTTGTCGTCGATAAATCGACTGTATTGGGCGGCACGGCAGAGCAGCTTCGTCAAAAGCTTCAGTCTGCCGTTCCCAAATACGTCTTGTGTAAATATTGAGGAAAAGTATGGCAAAAAAGAAAACCAAAAAGAAAGACCTGTGGCACGTTCCCGAGGATGCGATCGACTATTTCGACCCGCATTACGATGATGAATTCAGGGCAAAGCACCCCATTCTTTTCTGGCTCACCGTGGCTGCGATAATCGTTCTTGTTTTGGTCGGCCCGATAGCATATGCCTTCTGTATTACGCTTGTGACCGGCAGCGAAACTCTTAACGGAAGCTGGCTGCAAATGGCGGTGTTTTTGATCGGATTCATTGCCTCGTTCGGAATAAGCATAGCGCTTTGTAATCTGTTTATGCTGCTTTATAAGCAGTATTTGGGCCATGTCGTAACGCTCGTTTCACTGGCTGTCGGCATAGTTATACCGGGGCTGTCGCTTCTCGCACATTGCTTTCTGTAAGTGGCTCGATTATGAAAAAACTTGATTTTTTGAGCCTTGTGTGATATAATCAACCGAAAATTTCGAAAGGGAAGGGCTGTGAAGCGATGCTTTTGAGAAGGATCCTCGACTCTGTGTTCAAGCGTAAGCTGCTCTCGCTTACACTCCCGCTCATAACGTCGGCGGCTGTGCTCGTGCTCGTTCTGCTTTCCGCAAAGCCCGAGAACGATATCTTTATCCTCGCGTGCGCTTCGGTTGCGATATGCGCCGTATGGTATTTCGCACTGTACGGGTTATTAGTAGGAATTTCGCGGATAAAAAGCTGCCCTGAATGGTACCTTGACAGCCTGATGCTTATGCTGCTTGCCGCGACCGGTGTCAGCGCTCTGTATCAGCTTGTCGGCTATTTCGTCGACACGTCGAAGCCGCTTTCCTTCGCCGTTTGTATGTGTATGTCGGCGTGGAGTGCGGTATCGCTCGCGCACAATAAAAGAAAATGAGGTTATTATGACTCCAAAGGATTACGTTGTAACAAGGATCGATGGCGAATACGCCTATCTCAAGGAGATCGGAAACGACTCTGCCGAGGACGTGCTCGTCGCGATGTTCCTCCTTCCGCCGAATACCGATATCGGCACCAAGCTCCATTATGAAATGCTTGAATATACCTTGACAGAGGAGTAAAACGAATGAATAAAAAAACAGCCTTTCAGGCATTGAAATTTACGCTTTTCTCGGCTTCTGCGGGAATAATTGAGATTGCCTCCTTTGCACTTTTCAACGAGGTCTTCAAGTGGCAGTATTGGCCCGCTTATCTCACCTCGCTTATACTTTCTGTGCTCTGGAACTTCACCTTTAACCGTCAGTTTACCTTCAAATCCGCGGCAAACGTTCCGGTTGCCATGGCAAAGGTCTTTGCCTTCTATTTGGTATTCACGCCCGTGTCCACGATTCTCGGCAATATGGCTGAGGGAAGCGGTGTCAACGAATATCTCGTCCTTGCGGTTACGATGCTCTCCAACTTCGTCCTCGAATTTCTGTTCTGTAAATTCGTCGTCTACCGTAATCAAGAGGATACCCTCGAAAAGAAATAACGAAAAAAGGACCTCGTGTCCTTTTTTTATTAAAAGATCTTTCCGATAAGTAATAAAAAAATATTGAAAAAGAGCGAACACTGTGATATTATAACGGTATCTGATTCCAGGGAGGAATATCAAATGAGTATAAGAATAGGTATATACGGCTACGGCAACCTCGGCAGAGGGGTCGAGTCGGCAATACGTCAGAACGACGATATGGAGCTCGTTGCGGTCTTCACCCGCCGCGCCCCCGAAACGCTGAAAATAAGGACCGAGGGCGTCAAGGTCTGCCACGTTGACGATGCTTTGAAGATGATCGACGACATCGACGTTATGATCCTTTGCGGCGGCAGCGCTACCGACCTTCCCGTGCAGACTCCCGAGCTTTCCAAGTATTTCAACGTTGTCGACAGCTTCGACACCCACGCCCGCATTCCCGAGCATTTCGCGAACGTCGATGCCGAGGCGAAGAAATCGGGCAAGGTGGCTCTAATTTCGGTCGGCTGGGACCCCGGTATGTTCTCGCTTAACCGTCTCTATGCGTCTGCCATCCTTCCCGATGGTAAGGATTATACCTTCTGGGGCAAGGGCGTGTCGCAGGGTCATTCCGATGCTATAAGACGCGTCGAGGGCGTGCTCGACGGTAAGCAGTACACCATACCCGTTGACGAGGCGCTTGAAGCGGTAAGAAGCGGCAGCTGTCCCGAGCTTACGACGAGACAGAAGCATATCCGCGAATGCTTCGTCGTTGCCGAGGAGGGCGCCGACCTCGCTCGTATCGAGCAAGAGATCAAGTCGATGCCCAACTACTTCGCGGATTACGACACCACCGTCCATTTTATTTCCGCAGAGGAATTAAAGCGCGATCATAGCGGTATTCCTCACGGCGGCTTCGTAATAAGAAGCGGCAAGACGGGCTTTGACTCCGAAAACACTCACGTTATCGAATATTCGCTCAGACTCGACTCGAACCCCGAATTCACCTCGAGCGTTATCGTCGCGTATGCACGCGCTGCGTACAGACTTAATAATGAGGGTCAATACGGATGTAAGACGGTCTTCGACGTTCCTCCTGCCTATCTCAGCATAAAATCCGCCGAGGAGCTGAGAAAGGAAATGCTTTGATGAACGCAAAAAAGCTCATCGTCGCTCTTTTGGCAATTCTAATTGCCGTGTCGATCGGCGTTTACGTCTATGACGTGGTCGCGAACGGAACTCCTTATACCGAAAATCTCTTTAAGGTCGTTCTCGTCGTCGTTTCATTGGGGCTGTCGATCGGTAAGGTGTTCACAAGAGGTACGCCTCGTAATTCTCTTGATTTTTACGAAAAGAATTACGCCAAGGAGCTTGAGGGCGTTTTCGTACGCGAACCGAAATCGCGAAAGATGCTGCTCGAGGCGATACGTTATTTCAACGAATCCAAATATCAAAAGGCTTTTTCGCTGTTCGAAAAGCTAAAATCAACACGCCCCTCTAAGCACGATCTCGGTGTGGTCTGCCTCTTTTCGGCTCTTTGCCACGATGAGTGGGGCTTGATCGATGAAGCGATAAAGGAATATCATCAGGTGCTCGCAAACGATCCGCAGAATGCTACCGCACTCAGCAACCTCGGTATACTGTACACCAAGAACGGCGAGTACGCTAAGGCGGCTGAATGCTATGAAAAAGCGATCGAGACGGATCCTGCCAACCATTTCGCTTACAATAACCTCGCTCAGCTTTATTACAGAGCGGGCGAGTATGAGGGTGCGGTAGAATATTCGCATATGGCTTTGAAGCTCTGTCCGAATTTCAAGCCGTCAGTCTCCTTGCTTGCAGTTATTTACGGCGGATACGGCTATGAAAAGGAATACGGAAAATATTTGAAAATAGCTGTTCAGGAGGGCGCGGATGCCGAATCCATCGAAATGCTTGCCGAAACGGTAAGCGGTACTATCGATGAGGATTCGGAGCTGCCCGAGGAGCTTTTGTTGTGATTTTGATATGACATTTCGAACAAGAGAAAAAACCTTTTGTTTGAAATGTCATATTGACAATACCGACACAATTGTGCTATAATCTTACGAAATGAACAGAAGGCGAAAACACAGCTTCGCGGAAAGGGGTATTTAATGTCTGTTTCGAGTAAGTTCAAGATAATCCAGTCCGAACTTCATCCCGATTTTGCATTTTCCGAGGGTGTTTTTTCCTCTTTTTCGGAATTTCTTTCGAATTCAAAAGAATATGTTGTTTTTCCCGGTTTTTGCGACGTGCATGTGCATTTTCGTGAGCCGGGCTTTTCTTATAAAGAAACGATATACGACGGAAGCCGCTCGGCGGCGCGCGGAGGCTATACCGCCGTCTGCACGATGCCGAACCTCAACCCCGTTCCCGACTCGGTCGAGCATCTTAAGCTGCAGACCGATATCATCCGTCGCGACGCGGTGATAAACGTGTATCCCTACGCCTCGATAACCGTCGCTCAGGCGGGAAACGAGCTGTCGGATATGGAGGGCATGAAAAACGATGCCATCGCATACTCCGATGACGGCAGGGGAGTGCAGTCCGACGATATGATGCGCAAAGCGATGCTCGAGGCTAAGCGTCTCGGCAAAATGATAGTCGCGCATTGCGAGGTCAATTCGCTGTTGAAGGGCGGATATATCCACGACGGCGAATACGCACGCAGAAATAACCACAGAGGCATCTGCTCGGCAAGCGAGTATGAGCAGATCGCAAGAGATATAGAGCTTGTCAAGGAGATCGGCTGCCCCTATCACGTCTGCCACATCTCGACAAAGGAAAGCGTCGAGCTTATCAGGCAGGCAAAGCGAGAGGGCGTCGATATCACCTGCGAGACGGGCCCGCACTACCTCGTGCTTACCGATAACGACCTTCAAGAGCACGGCCGCTTCAAGATGAACCCGCCGCTTCGCTCGGAGGAGGACAGACAGGCGCTCATCGAGGGCATCCTCGACGGCACGATCGATATGATCGCTACCGACCACGCGCCCCACTCTGCTGAGGAAAAGTCGAAGGGACTCGAAAAAAGCGCGTTCGGAATAGTCGGCTTGGAAACGGCGCTTCCGCTGCTTTATACCAAGCTCGTCAAAACAGGCGTGCTCACCCTCGAAAGGCTGGTCGACCTGCTCGTCGTCAACCCGAGAAGGCGCTTCGGCATTCCGATGGGCAACGACTTCACGGTGTGGGACCTTAACGAGGAATTCACCGTCGACCCGAACGAATTTCTGTCGCTCGGAAGGGCAACTCCGTTTGAGGGCGAACGGCTCTTCGGCAGATGCATTCTCACCGTTTGCGACGGCAAGACAGTTTATATCAACAACGATAACAAAACCATATAGACGTATTCAGGAGGCAAAAAATGGCAAAACGTACAGACATCAAAAAGATCCTTATCATCGGCTCGGGCCCTATCGTAATCGGTCAGGCGGCTGAGTTTGACTATGCGGGCACACAGGCGTGCCTCGCTCTTAAGGAGGAGGGCTACGAGGTCGTCCTCTGTAACTCCAACCCCGCTACCATTATGACCGATACCACCATCGCGGATAAGGTCTATATGGAGCCGCTCACTCTTGAATACGTTGCGAAGATCCTTCGCTACGAGCGTCCCGACGCGATCGTCCCCGGTATCGGCGGACAGACCGGTCTTAACCTCGCTATGCAGCTTGAAAAGAAGGGCGTGCTCCGCGAATGCGGCGTCGAGCTTCTCGGCACCAGCAGCGAATCGATCGAGCGCGCCGAGGACAGAGAGCTCTTCAAGGAGCTCTGCCAGTCCATAGGCGAGCCTACCATCCCCTCGGAAATCACATACAGCATCGAGGAG